>CALELC010000696.1 GCA_937904535.1 uncultured Planctomycetaceae bacterium | reverse complement strand
GCTTGGCGGGTGATCGCAATCGCGGCTTCGGTGTAGCGGGTGTGCTGGTCTTCGAAGTGGACCATGGCCGCGTGATCAGAGAAGAAGAACATGCGGTTGGAGTCCGGGTCTTTGACGCCAAACTCGCGTTTGCCCGGCACGATCCGCTTTTCTTCAAAGAACCGCACCACGTCCATTCCATTTAAGACCGGGGTGTAAGGCTCCGGGTCGGCGAGGAACTTGGCCATCGCCGCTTCGTCGACGAACAGATACAGGTTCCCCAAGTGGATCACGCCAAACTCGGGATTGCCTTCGACCCATTCGCGTTTGTCGGAAATCGAAACGGCGCAGAATCCGTCGAGCGCCAGTTTGGGCGGTGCAGCAGGCCGGGTTTCGACCGCGGCGTTGCGATGAGAAGCGGCGATGACCGGCGTCCCGCTCGCAGGCTCGCTTCCGCGGTTGCTGTCGACCAGGTTGCTGTCCACGGGATCAGTTGCTGGGCCCGCGGGCGGTGCAGCCGCTGGCGTCGCTGGATTGCCTGCCACCACTGTCGCCGTTTTGGCGGCTTCGGCGTAGTGATTGAGCATCGTGACGTACTTGTCGGCCGCCTGAGGGCTGGTGCCGTGTGCTAGCGCGGTGCCCTCAGTGGTGACAATCACGTCAGTGGGAAAAGCGTTGACCCGAAATGTCTTGGCGAGATTCGGGTTCTGGCCAGCATGAATCTTGACGGGCACGTAGTGGCGGTGAATCGCATCAGCAACTTCAGGTTGCTGGAACGCGCCGGCTTCCAAGCGGTCACACCACACACAGTTGTCGCTGTAGAAATGCAACAACAGCAATTTTCCTTCCAGCTGAGCCTGGGCGTGAGCCACTTTCAGGCTGCTTTCCCAGTGGATTTCGGCCCTCGCTGCTGAACTGATCAGAGCGAGAGACAAGACGGCAAGCGAGGGAAGCAAGTGACGCATCTTCGGTCCTTAGCGCGGTAACGTGTCCGCAGGTTAGAACATCTTCATTCGGGCGTATCGGTCGTTACACCGGGTGGGCTGGAGGGAAAGTAGGGATTATTCCTGCTTGGATGCTACCGCGATTTTTGATATTTAGGCCAACGACATTGATTGCGATGAAATCCTATTCGCCGCTCATCCGCCATCAGGGGTGATTGCTCTCTTGGGACCGGACGTTCGCCGCGACTGCGGCCGACCTCGCCTTAGCTGGCCAAATTGCAAACGAGTAGTTAAGTTGAAGGTTTGGCGCAGCGGAGAGACCCCACCTCGCACCTCCTGCCAACGCGACTCCCCAGACTTGCTGGTGGATGTCACGCTTGACTCTGTCCGCGTGCGTGTGCTTGCTGGACAGCGCTTACTGCGGAACCACCGATGCCCGTTGCCCCTGCGGTTGCCATTGTTATTCCGCTGCTCAACGAGCAGCCCTCACTGCGACCCCTGCACCAAGGGATCCTCGAGGCATTGGCCGTCGCGCAGTCCACCGGGGTGGCCGGTGAGTTTGAGATCATCTTCGTCGACGATGGCTCGACTGACGGTTCCTGGAAAACGATCTGTGAACTGGCAACCGAATATGGCCACACCCATGGGATTCGCCTGCGACGCAATTTCGGCAAGGCGGCGGCGCTCGCGACCGGCTTTGATGCCGCCGACACCGAACTGGTGATCACCATGGATGCCGACCTGCAGGACGATCCGAAGGAAATCCCTCGCTTTTTGGAGCAAATCCGCCAGGGCTACGACGTGGTCAGCGGCTGGAAGCAGGTCCGCAACGACCCTTGGCACAAGACGTTGCCCAGCGCCGTGTTTAACTTCCTCGTCTCGAAGCTGACTGGGGTGGTGCTACACGACCACAACTGCGGGTTCAAAGCCTATCGCCGCGAGATCTTCAACGAAGTGAAGTTGTATGGCGAGCTGCACCGCTTCGTGCCGGTGCTCGCTGCAGCCCGGGGGTGGACGGTCGGCGAGATCGTGGTCGAACACCATGCCCGCCCCTACGGCCATTCCAAATACGGCCTGTCACGGATCATCAAGGGCTTTCTCGATCTGCTGACGATCTACTTCTTGACCGGGTTTGCCCAGCGGCCGCTCCATTTGATCGGTTCGGCGGGGCTGATCTGCTTTGCCGCCGGCGCCCTGGGGATGATTTACTTGACCATCGCTCGGATCTGGACTTGGTCGGTTGCCGGACTGGAGCCACTGCATTTGCATCAGACGGCCGTGTTTTACTATTGCATCACCGCGGTGCTGCTCGGCGCCCAGTGGCTGGTGGCGGGCTTGTTGGCCGAACTGATTACCTCCATCGCCCGGCGGCAAATCCCGCCGGCTTCGATCGCTCAAACCACGACTAGCTTAGCCCGAGAGACGCTCCGTGAAGCTCAAGCCGACGCCTGAGGCGATTCTTTGCAACCAGGTCGGCGTGATCCTGATCGCTCTGACGCTAGCTGTTGCCGCTGGTCGGATTGCGGTTGTCCGCAGCGCTGAGGGCGACACGGCGTTCCTGAGCGCCAACGATCGCAGCCGCTGGGCAACCGTCGCGGCGCTGGTCGAAGACGGTACTTACGAGATCGACCGCTGGGTGGCGATCACCGATAAGTCGGGTCGGCGGCGGCCGTGGAACAGCATCGACCGGGTACAACACACCGGCAGCGACGGCCAGATGCACCACTACAGCAGCAAACCGCCACTGTTGGCCACGCTGGTCGCCGGTGTCTACGCCGCAGCCAAAGTTGTGCTCGGGATGAGCTTAACCGCGCAGCCGATCTACATGACCCGCATCTTGTTGGCACTGGTCAACTTGCCGGTGCTGTGGGTGTTCTTGGTCGCGATCCGGAGCGTGATCCAACGCAGCGGGATCCGTGAGTTTTCTCAGCTCGCGGTGTTAGCCGCGGCTTGCTTCGGCACGATGCTGTTGCCAATGTCGGTGTCGCTCAACAATCACCTCCCGGCCGCCGCGGCCACTGCCGTGGTGCTGCTGCTCTACCTCCGCCGCGAAAGCCGTCATTCGGGGTGGCCACTGACACCGGGGGCGTTTTGGGCCGGTGCGGCAGCGGCGTTCACGGTCACTTGTGAATTGCCGGCGCTGTTGATGTTCGTGCTTTGGTTTGCGTTGTTTTTGCGGCAAAACGTGCTTTCGACCCTGGTCGGCTTTGTGCCCGGTGCCGCGATCGTTGCGGCGGCGTTTTTTGGCACCAACTGGCTAGCCCATCAAACATTGATCCCGCCCTACGCACATCGCAGCGATGGGCCCGTACTGGTCAGCTTGATCACCGAGCAGGCGAACGCGGAGTTGCCGACAGCGGAACAGATTGCTGCGAAACTGCGTGCGGCCGACGCACTGCATCCACGTAACCGCGACGAGCCGCTGCGGATCGCATCGACCGCTCAGGCTGATCGCTGGTTGGTGGAAACGGAACAGCGACACCAGCGGTTCGTGCTCCGCCGCGACCCGGCCGACGAACACCGCTGGAACGTGCATCGCTGGGACAACTGGTACGACTATCCCGGGAGCTACTGGACCACGCCCCGCCGCGGTGTCGATCGTGGCGAGCCGAACCGCTTGGTGTACAGCTTTCACCTGTTGTTGGGTTACTACGGTCTGTTTTCGCTGACTCCGATCTGGCTACTTGTCCCGATTGGTTGGTATCTGCGCTTTCGAGAGTCACGGCTGCGGAGTCGGTGGTGGCTCAATGTTGCGATCATCCTTGCCACGCTGGTTTGCTTAGCGTTTTACATCAGTCGGCCGCTGATCGACCGGAACTACGGCGGGGTGAGCAGCTCGTTCCGCTGGATGTTGTGGTTTGCGCCGCTGTGGATTTGGGCACTGTTGCCAGCGGCGCAGGCCTGTGGCGCTAACCGCTGGGGCCGTTGGCTACTGGTGGTGCTGATCGCGGGAAGCGTCTTCTCGGTTGCGATTTCGCTTGAATCGCCGTGGCAACACCCCTGGATTTACCGGTATCTCAACTTTTTGGGGTGGCTCAAAGCGTGAGGTCGGGACTAGGATCGCGCGTTGTCTGGGGCTCAGCGAACCGACGCGCATGATCTGATCCCCGGCGATCAGCAGACCCCAGAGCGACAATCGCTTCTGCGGTCGTGACTTGCGCTTGCATCGATGGATCGATGCAGTATTTTGCTGCCGCAGTAGTACCGGTATGGAATCCCGACCTGTCGCACGATCATCTCGCACAGCCCGCTGGCTGTTTGCTGCGCTGATTTTGCTGAACATCGGCGGCGGGGTTTATTTTCTTGCGCCGCAAACCGTCGGCGATCAGATTCGCCGCCATCTGCAGGCGCGGCTGCAAGCGCATTATCCTCATCTGGACGTTCGCGTCGCTGCCGGGCGAGTCGATAAAGACGGTGTCCTAACCCTCGATGGAATCGAGTTTAACACGCGTTTGGCTGATGAGACCGGCCCGGCCCGCTCGGTGCTGAAGATCGCTCGGCTGACAGTCCTGAGCGATATGGAACTGGACCGGGTGCTCGACGCTGCAATCCCGATCCGGCCGCGGAAAATGATCGTCGATGGGTTGGTCGCCGATCTGTGGCAGAATGCTAGCGGCCAGTGGTCAGCGGAATTGCTTTGGCCACCGCTGGTGGTAGAAGAGCCGTGTCCCCTCGTCCAGTTGCGAGATGCACGGATTCGGCTGCATGCCGCGGGTGTTAGCCGTCCGCTGGAGTTAGATCACATCAACGTCAAGCTCGAACGGGTCGGCGAGCCGACCGAGTCCGTGGTGGGCAGCGGTGATCCGCCGCTGTCCCGTTCGCAGCCCGCTGTCGAAGTCGCCCCGCGACCGTTCCATGGTCGCTTCGCGATCACGGCGGCCGGAACCTTTGTCGATCAAGTGCGATTGGTCGGTACGATCGACGCAGGACAGCTCGCGATTCAAGGCGACGCGGCGGGGCTGCGAATCGACCCGTTGCTCGTCCGGCAGCTGCCGTTTGTCTCGCCGCGGCGACAGGAACAGTTGGCTGGACTGAGCCTGCTGACCGATGTTCAGTGGACGGTTGCCGGGCCCTTGTCGGCCTCGGCCAGCCCGCCGACGCCCGCTCATGCGACTCCGTTAGCGAACGCTACGGCTGCGGACGCGGTGGCGCCGAATCTGCCACTGAGGTTTACGGTGAACTGGGCTGTCCGCGACGGTCGCTTTGATCACGCCAGTCTGCCGCAGCCGCTGGAGAAGCTCTCGGGACGAATCTCCATGAATGCCGGCGGGACGGAGGTGCAGTGGGCGCAGGCACAGTTTGGTGACGCGGCGCTACGGCTTTCGGCCACGGTTGATGGCTGGCACGACACCGCCGATATTCGCGGTCGTTTGAATGCCAGCGGCTTGCTGGTCAACGAGCGACTGGCCCGCAAGTTACCGCCAGCGGCGAGCGAAGCGTGGGATAAAATCCGCCCAACCGGCCCCATCGACCTCGACTTGCAGCTGGCAAGGCTTGGGGGCGTGTGGGTAACGCAGGGGGCCGCGGAGCTGCAGGGCGTCGATGTCCAGCTGAGTCGCTTTCCTTACCCGGTTTCGCAGCTGATCGGCAAACTGCAGTTCAATGACTCGACTGCTTGGTCCGATGGGCTTAGCGGACGCATTGGAGGCCAACGTCTGAGCGTGGCGTTTGAGGAGACGCTGCCGGGACATAAAGGTGCGACCTGGTTGCAACTGGCCGCCGACGGACCAGTGCCGATCGACTCGCCGCTGCTCACGGCACTGACTCCCTATGGCGAACCGACCTCACCGTTGGAAGAGTTTGTCCGTTCGCTTTCTCCGAGCGGCAGCATTCACCTGGTGGCAGCGCGATTCGACCGCGATGAGCGAGGACAACCGCGTAAATCACTCGATTTGCGCGTCAGCGGAGGCTCGCTGCGGTACAAAGAGTTTCCCTATCCGCTGTACGAGGTTCGTGGCCAAATCACGGTACACGACGATTGGGTCCGGCTGATCGGCTTTCAGGCGAGCAATAGTGACAACGCCCGCATTCGCTGCGAAGGCAGTTTCCTGGGGATGCCTGATGATGCCCCGCATCCGACCGATGGCGACTGGCAGTTGGCGCTCCGGTTTCAGGGGCGCGATCTGCCGCTGGATGAGTCGCTTCGCGCGGCGCTGGCCGAAAACTCTCGGCAGATCTGGGATAGCCTGTCACCGACCGGTGTGCTCGATCAAATCGAGGTAGTGGTGCATCACGCGGATACGTGGCGTGAACCGAAACTCACCATCGCAGCCCACCAACATCCGCGGCCGACGATTGATAACCGCACGGTTAGTCTGCGGCCTGCCGATGTTCCCTATCGGCTCGATCTGATCGAAGGAGCGATGCGGTTTGATGGCAGCAAGGTGCTGATCGAGGGACTCGATTGCCGGCATGACTCGACCCGCATCGCGGCCGATGGCAGTTGTGATCGCACTCCCAATGGCCAGTGGCGTCTGAATCTCAATATCCACAGCGGCAGTCGGTTGCATCCCGACGCTGAGTTGGTCGCTTCGTTGCCAGCGGAAGTGCGCGGTACTTTCCAGCGGTTGCAACTCCGCGGTCCGCTGAGCGCGCGGGGGACGGTTTCGGTGATGCTGCCCGACGAGCGCCATCTCGATCCCACGGTCGATTGGGCGGTGACGTTGCAATTGGAAGGAAACCGGATCGGCGACGTTGGTCCCGTGCACGACATTCGCGGCGAAATCACCATGCAGGGCAAACGCGATAGCGCTGCTGTGATCGCCGACGGAGTCGTCCACATCGACTCGATGCACATCGAATCGCAGCAACTGACGGCGATTCAGGGGCCGTTTGCCATCCGTGACGATCGCTTATTGCTGGGTGAATCATTGGTGCTTGCCTCCGCTACGGGTGTGCCTCCCGGCAGTTTGGCCGGTGACGTAGCGGTGGGAGCGACGCGTCAGCCCATTCAAGGCAACCTGTTTGGTGGCCAGTTGGCACTGTCAGGCGACGTGTTGCTCTCCGACGGCGCGTTTGACGTCGTGCTCTCGATCAACAACGTCGATGTGGCCACAGCACTGTTGGAAATCGGCCAGGCCGACAACAGCGTCAGCGGTAAAGCTCAAGGTCAACTGCGACTGGAAGGCGTCGTCGGCGCCGGGCATCTGCTGCGAGGAGCGGGGACGGCCAAGCTGACAGACGCCAGCCTCTATCAACTCCCGTTGCTGATCAGCGTGTTCAATATGTTGAGAGTCAAACCGTCGGAATCTGTTGCGTTCACCGATGGCGAGGCACGCTTTGCAATCGACGGTGACAACCTGACCTTCCGCGAGCTTCATTTGTGGGGCGATCTCATTGCTCTTCAGGGGACCGGAACTATCAACCGCTCGCACGAGATGGATCTGTTGTTCAACACCCGCGTCAGCCCGCACAACATTTGGAGTCACGTGGCCCGCCCCTTTGGCGACAACCAGTACACGCTGTGGACGCTGAGTGTGAAAGGGCCGGTTGCCAACCCACAGATCGAGCGGCGCGCGATGGAATCGGTCGGTGGGACCCTGGAGCGTCTGCTGCCCGGGATCGCTGACTCCGAAAGCAACCTGCGGCCGGCCCGAGTGGGCTGGCTCCGCGAGCGAATCGGCCGTTAGTGCATCGGGCCCGGCTGCGCTGGGCGTAGCTCCATTGGGCCCCGCGTCGTGGCGGAAGCAGCGTCCGGAGGCCACCTGAGCCGAGTGGACCTAGGCGGCAAAACCTAAAATCGCATTTCCGCCGCACTGGGATATCAAATGGCTTGGCAGCCAATCACCTGGCGGCACAGGCCTGATATTTGAGGCGTTTGCGTTCTTAGAGGCTGCTGGAGGATCGTGTTTCGAGCTCTTACCAGCTGACCCATATATAAGATTGCTGGATGATCACCCGCCATGTTCGCTTTTCGGGCAAGCTACGGTGGGTTGCGATCCGACGTGAAGCCACCGTTCTGTGGGAACGCAAGCGGCATTTCAACGCTTTATTGGCAGAATCCGCAAGATCCTACAGATTGAATTGACTTGATTTATGCCGAATTAAGTCCTTAGTGTTGCGTGACTTATGTCATTTTGGTTGAGCTGAGGTGGCTTTTAAAAGCAGCTCGAAACAGCAATCAAATGTTCTTGGCACACTACTTGCGATACTCAGGGAGCAATGGCGGATGGCCGCGATCAGTTTTGGAAACCGGACACCGAGGGTGCTGTTGATTTCCAATCGCGGTTATTCACTTCACAAAACACCTCGATGCATGGGAGATTAATCATGCTTTCCTGGGCTGTAGCTTTTTTCATTCTGGCGATCATTGCAGCGGTCTTCGGTTTTGGGGGCATTGCTGCTGGAGCATCCAGTATCGCGCAAATTCTGTTTGTGCTGTTCCTTGTGCTGTTCGTGATCAGCTTGATCACCGGTGGCATGCGGGGCCGCGACCCGATCTAATCGGGTCTAGTTGGGTGTTTGGAGGCGGTACTGACTCTGGATCAATTCACGCAACCGAGCACCATCGATCGGTTTGGCTAAATGCAAGTCAAAACCGGCTTCTTGTGCCCGCTGGCGATCGGCGGGCTGGCTGTAGCCGCTCAGCGCGACGATGTAGGTGTCGCGCGTCGTTGGGTGTTGGCGAAGTTCGTTGACGACGTCATACCCGTTCCATTTGCCCGGCAATCCAATATCACACAGGATTAGGTCGGGAGCGATATCGAGTGCGAGTTGTACTCCGCTGGGGCCATCGTGAGCTTCGAACACTTCGTGTCCGGCTTTGCGAAGGATCACGCGGATCGGCAAGATCGCATCGAGGCGATCATCGATTACCAGCACCCGCTGAACGGCGCGGGGTGAACTTGTCTCGGCAAGTTCGACCTCCGCTGGTTCCGCTGCGGCTGATTCTGGAGTGTGCTCGTTTGGCCGTGCCTCCCCAGCCGAACTGCTTTCGGTACCTGCAGGGCTTGATGCCGCTGCGACCGGCGCCACGGCAACTGCCTGTGTGCCAGCGGTATCTTTGACGGGCTGCGGATCAACTGCCGGGCGCGCCTCTAAAGCTGGTCGGCTAGCTGCTGCTGACGGATTACTCGCCTTTGCAGCGACTGCTGGTGGTGTAGCCACATTTGGCGACGCCACGGCGGCTTGGATACACAGGGGAAGGCGGATGGAGAACGTGCTGCCGCAGCCCGTGCCCGGACTGGTGACCGATAATTGACCGCCATGCATCTCGATCAAGCCTTTGACCAGCGTCAAACCGATTCCCAGCCCGCCTTGGGAACGAGCGAGCGTGGTGCGGGTTTGCTGGAAAGGATCACAAACGATGTTTTGCTCCTGGAGGCTCAGTCCGACGCCTTGATCGATCACATCGATCCGGGCCATCGGACGGCTTTGCGTCTCCGCATCCAGTTTCACCACGATCGGTTTGTCCGGGGGCGAGAACTTACAGGCGTTGTGCAGCAAGTTGGACAAGCACTGGGCTACCCGTGTCGGATCACCCGAGACAAAGTAGGTGTCTCGCGCTGGGGCGAGTTCGACATGAAATTCACGTTCGGGATAATTCCGCCGGTAGTCGTCGACCGTTTGCGTCACCAAGTGTTTGAGATCCAACTCGGTGATGGCCAGCGTGATCTTGCCGCGGGCGATTCGGGAAACATCCAGCAGATCGTCCACGATTCGCCCCATCATCTGAGCCTGGCGCAAGATCGATTGTTTCAGCCCTGCGGCGTCGGGATCGTTGCCATCGAGCTGCATCATCGCTTGAGCGCCGGTGAGCACCCCGGCGAGCGGATTACGCAGTTCGTGGCCGAGCATCGCGAGGAATTCATCCTTGCGGTTGGCTTCATGTTCCATCGCCGCCGTCAATTTCGCATTCTCGATGGCCACCGAGACCGAGTACGCGAGCTGAGAAATCAGCAAGCGATCGTGATCGGTAAAGTCTTCGCCGAACTTGCCCATCAGCACGATGCGACCGATTTCCCGCTGCGCCGAGTCGCGGAGCGGCGCCGACAGCACACTGTCTAGCGATTCATCGTTGAGCAGTGCTGGTACAGGGGGCGTTTGCTCTTCATCGTTATGGATTTCGTTGTGCCGGCGAATGAACGTGCTCTCGCCATGGGACACTTGATCGACCCATTCGAAGATGGTGCTGAGGTGTTCTTCGCTCGGCTGTTCGTGATCGGTGGCAACCACACTCCGCTCGTAACGCACGCCTTGATTGTCGGAGAGACGCAACAGAGCCTCGCGGGCCCCGAGCAATTGGCGGAACTCATTGAGCGCCACGCCGGTAATCGATTCGATGTCGCGTGCCGAAAAGATGCGTGCCACGACGTCGGCAAATAGCTGTAACTGGCCGGTTCGGTGCCGAATCAATTGCTCACTCAACCGCCGCCGCTGCAGTTCACGATCCACGCGCAGCAGCGACCAAATCGTGGCGGCCAGCGTCATGATTAAGGCGGCAGCAAACGTCAGCAAGGCATTGAAATAAGCCGATGAGCCGCGCTGGATACTGTCGTCGACTTCGGATTTGACCGCCATCTGAACGGTCACGAGTTGCCGCAAGATCTCGTCGGTCGTCAGCATGTTCTCTTGGGTCATGAGCACAGCCAACGCTTGTTCGCGATCCTCCGTGGCGCGGGTTTGTAGCGCCTCGGCCCAGTGGGCGAACTTCACGTCGGTCAGTTGCTCGACACGCTTGAGCGTTTCTACCGCGGCAGGCAACTTGATCAGCGCTTCGGCGGCCCGGATTCGCTCCTGGTAGTTGCCTCGCGCCTGGTAATAGGGCTCGAGATAGTCAAGATCGCCTGTCAGCAGATAACCGCGCTGACCCGTTTCCGCATTGAGCAAGTCACGCTGCAATTGCTCGATCAGACCCAAGGCGTGATTGGCCGTCTCCGTATCGACTTCGTTGAGGCGAATGTTGCGGAGATTGTAAAAGGCCAAAAGGCCAAACAGCACGATCGCGGCGATCGGTGGGAAAAACTCCCACGCAAAGCGGTCTAGCTGAGTCGGCGGGCGAACACGTTTCGCTAGGTCAGTCTCGGACATTGCGTGCGATTGGCTTGGAGCGGTGTGAAGGTCGTTTCGGGCGGCAGACGATCGACGTCATGGCGGAGCGATCGCTCACTCTGCCGTCAATCGAGTTCTCTCAACCGACCGACCATGACGCTCCCATTATCACCACGTTAACCGGACTGAGCCACCGCTGGCACCTGCCCGAACCTCACTCCGCTGTCATTACCTCACCACCGGACCGCGTCCCCAGCCCACGCCAGGCCCGCAGGTCGATGCTGCTGCTGTGAGTCCGCACCGAGCCGTCGATCAGCGCCGCCTGGACCGTGTCCGCGTGATAGCTGCGGGAAGTGATGACCGCGAACGTTGCCACCGAGTCGCTGGTCGCTTCTTGCTGAGAGGTGTAATCGATATCGGCTCCAGCCGGGCAGCGATCGGATCCGGCAGCCAACGCCACTCGGCTGTTCGGAGCGGCCGCGGTTGTGAAGCCCTGATGATGCACACGGCCATCAGGCCATTCGGTATGCCCGTTGGGCCGGCACCAAGCAAAACTTGTAGGAATCCGAGCGATCACACTGGCCAACGACGCATCCGGTATCGCCGTGCCGCCAATCGGTGCCTCGTTGCGTCCGTAGTACTGATAGGCTTTGACTTCGCTGATCATCAGCGTGTTGGAGGTGCCGTCGGTGAAGTCTTGAAATCCGATCCGTGAGTTCGGTCCAAAGGCACCATCACCGATCTGCCCGCTGACCGGGTTGTAGACCATCCAGGTCCCAAAATTGAACCCGTACGTCGTAGGAAACAGCGGGCTGGCGAGCTTAGGACTCACATCACGCGGCCTGTCCGAGCTTGGGTCGCTCGGACAGGCATACACCGCCAGCTTCAAGCCGCTGATCGCCGCTTGGTCATCCCACGCGAGTGACAGGTCGACTTGATTGGCCAGCGCACCTTGTTCAAGGAACGGTAAGATTCGGCCATGGATCGACCAGGATGCATTTGTGTTGATCGAACCGACCATCCGAATGGATGCCGAGGGTGGGAAGTGAGTGAAGCTTGATTCGTAGTTGTGCACCGCTAACGCAATCTGCTTGAGATTGTTTTTGCACTGCATCCGCCGAGCGGCTTCTCGAGCGGCCTGGACCGCGGGCAACAGCAAACCCACCATCACACCGATGATGGCGATCACCACCAGCAGTTCTACTAAGGTGAATCCACTTACAGCTCGCGGCGGGCGATGTTGCGTCTTCAAGGCGTTCGATATCCAAGTGCAGAGACAGGGCGGGAAGTGTGGCGGGCGGATTCCACTGATCGTGGGAGGTGTTCGTTGCCAGCGGTGGAGGGTGCGAACTCCCTGACTGATCACCGCGATTTTTGTAGTCGGTTACCGGTGATGCGGAATACCACGGCGGAAAAATCACCGCTCGTGCATAATGTTTCGCCGACCGGCAGAGACATCGTTTCGATGCGATCCCGGCGGGTATGATGTCGGCTGGTCCTCGCCACGACTTGGTTGGGAACGCCGAGGACGAGGCGCGTTCGGATTCGATAGTTTGTGATGCCCCATTTTCGATCGCTCACCAGCCGTTTGGTTTTGCCCCTGTTGCTGGCTGCGGTGGCGGCTGCTTCGTTGGTTGCGGCGGCGTCTTACTGGTTAGCCGATCGTGCCGCGGCTCAGCAGCTTCAGCAGCGATTTTCTGCCATCCGGCGATCGCTCGAAAGCAGTCAGTTTCCGCTGACCCGCAGTGTGCTGACGTCGCTGAGCGAATTGACCTCTGCACAGTGGATCACGCTCGGCCCGGACGGCCAAATCGTCGACAGCACTCTGACGCTCTCAGCATCCGAGCGCAGCCAACTGGCCGAGCGCTTGGGACGCCTGCCCGCTGATCTCACCAGTGAGAACGCCGCACCCGCGCGACTGGATCATGCTCAGCGTGTTTATCAGGCAATGCGATTTCGTCGCACACCGACCGGCCGGCGTGGGGCTGAGATCCCGATTCACGACGTCGTGGTCCTCTTTGATGACACTCAGTGGCGAAACGCTCGACTGCAGGCCGCTGCCGCCCCGCTGGTCACGGGCCTGTCGACCATTGTGTTGCTCAGCTCGGTGACGCTGTTATTGGCCGGACGGTTGATCGGCAGGATCACGCGTTTGCAGCGGCAGGTGGATGCGATTGCTCAAGGGGACTTCAGCAGCGACCTGCCGGTCAATCCTGATGATGAGCTGGGACGGCTGGGGCGGGCCGTGCAGTCGATGGCGGCGCAACTGCGGCAGATGTGGGACGCGCTC
>CALELC010000695.1 GCA_937904535.1 uncultured Planctomycetaceae bacterium | reverse complement strand
GCAAGGCGGCTGCCAGGTTGAGCGACCAGTTCCGCCGGGTCTCTGGTGGGCCCGAGAAAATTTATTTGGCAGTGGTCAGTGGCCGAGTGACACCGAGCAGCGGCTGTCTGCGCGACCAAGTTATCAAAGACGAAGCCGCTCACCGGATGCGAGTTGTCCAACGGGGCGCGACGGGACGCGGCGCAGCCATGGGCCATTCCGACTCGACACGCGCAGACTCGGGAGCGGAAGCGATTCTCGATTATCGCGTCCTCCGCCAGTCGGAGGCTGACGCAGGCCGTGGCCGCAATCGAAGTCCTTACTCGCTCACTGCGGTCCGGCTGCGGACTGGGCGGAAGCACCAGATTCGGGTTCAGTTCGCCGACCGTGGACATGTTGTGTGGGGCGACTCGAAATATGGTGATCGGGAGAAGCGCCTGGCCGGTCGCGACGCTGTTGGAATTGCGCTGCACGCCGCCAGTCTGACAATCGCCCATCCGGTCGGCGGGCGAACGCTGGAGTTCCGCTGCCAGCCGCCGCCGAGCTGGGGAAACTTTCGACCGACGCAGCAGGAATGGGATGCAGCACTGGCACCTTGGAACGAAATCTTAGAAACCCCCGCACCGGGTCCAGGTCCAGTGTCATGAACCGCCCCAAGCGATCGCGGTCGTCAGCGCCCGCCACTCCCTTTGTCCCCAGCAAAATCATCAGTGGCGGTCAAACCGGAGTCGACCGGGCGGGTCTGGAAGTGGCGATCGCACTGGGCATCGCCCATGGCGGCTGGTGCCCCAAGGGCCGTTTAGCCGAGGACGGCTCGGTCCCCTCGCGCTACGAGCTCGTTGAAACCGACTCGAGCGAATACAAGGTCCGCACGATCCTCAACGTCGAGGACAGCGATGCAACCCTGATCCTTTATCAGCACCCGCTGAGCGGCGGGACGCTGCTGACTAAACGCACCGCCGCTCGGTTGGGCAAGCCACACGCCTGTTTTTTACTGGCTGAAGAAAGCGTCCCGGCGATCGCCCGCTGGCTAGCTGAAGTCAGACCGCAGGTGCTCAACGTTGCCGGGCCGCGGGCAGGCTCGGATCGTGAACTCGAGCAACGCGCGACCGACATTTTGCTGCGCGCGCTTACCCGCTGCGACTGACAAAAACGCGCTAGTCGATGAAATCGTTTCCACCGGCGCGGTTTGCCCAGGCCGCGGCGTTTTTGCTAGCCATCTAGGGGACCTAGACAGAATTCTTTGCCGATAGCATTGCTTGTCAGCGAGGAGGACACGCCCACCTCTGCCGCCCGCTCGCCCCCACCGCAACCACCCTGCCCAGCCGCCGGCGGTGATCGGGATGAGTCGCTGACACAGACTTTACCGCATCTCTACCCCCACCCCGACGGAACGGCAACGCACGCCACTGACCAATCGAAATCTGGTTGGCCCAGCCAATGAGGCGCTGGGTGGCTCGGTTGTCTGGAGGACCACCAACAATGACAAAACGCGCCCCTTCTTTGTCGTGTCGACTCGCTCGCAGTCGTCGAACCCTGGCCGCTTTCCTGTTGCTCGGCGGGGCTGCCATGTCCGGGATGGCTAGCCCGGCGGCAGCTCATGACCACGCCGCCCCGACGATCGACGTGATCCAAGGCATGGCAGAAAGCCTGCCGAAGCGGCCGGATGTGACTGCAACACCGCTGGCCACCTGGTCGTTTGATAACTGGCTGGCGGAAAACTACGGCCTGCGGCCAGCGAGCGAGACCGTTCAGGGGTCCAGCTCAGCAACTGCGTCGGTCCCGCAACCTGGCGCTGAGGTCGATGCTCTTGCAGCCGCAGGTGAGGTTGCTCGGGGGGAAGGAGATGCGGTCGAGCAATTATTGAACTCGACCTGGATTCAAAACTGGCTGCCTTGGGGAACGGCCGCCAGCCAGTGGGTGTCACCGCTGTTGCCGGCGGCTCGGCAAGACTCGGCAATCGGCAGCCCGGTCCCTGCGGTGCCGCTGGCCCATGATCGCTCGCTCGCCCGGGCGTTGTCTGAGCTGACCTGTGTCGAACCTGTCGATGTCGACCATGCCCCGCGTGTGGTAACGTCCAGTGATCTTGATTCCGAACACCGAGCGGACGTGGCCACCGTCGATGTTGCCGCAGCCGATGCGCTCCTGGCGAGCGAACCACAACTGCTCGCCGAGCCGACAGAACTGTCCGCCGTAAGCGAGCCACCGGCGACCGCACCGCCAAGGTTCGGCCAACTCGCTTTGGTCGGCAGCTCACCGATCATCATGACGTTGCCGGATTCGTACCTGTCATATGACCTGAGTCCGGAAGACGCGATCGCGATGCGCATGTATCCGATCGATCAGCCAGCTCCTTACTATTCCGCCGCTCGCCGTACCAGCGTCTATGGAGCCGTAGCGACTCTCAATGACAGCACCTGGCGGATCACGAGCGAACCCGCCGTAACGGTTTCAACCGCTGAGCGAGCCGGAAGCGCCGTCGCCAAAATCGCGCCCCCTGCTGGACCGTCCGTCGCTGAGCAGCGATTGGCCGAGCTAGCAAATCAAATCGTCCAAGCTGCTCAGCCAGACAGCGAGCTGCGAAACCAACTGCGTCCAGAACAACTTGGCCGATTGCTCGGCCAATGGGGTCAACGAACGAGCGTGATGGCCGATGGCCTTCTTGCAGGTCTCACCCGCCGTCCGGCCGAGAAGAGCGAGCCCAACCATCAGATCGCCCAGGCTGAACTTCAGGCCCCGCGTCAGCTCCCTGGTCGCGCCGCACCGATGTTGCCGACCGATGAGGGGCGAGTCCTGCAGGTGGAGCTCGCTTGTCAGGCGGCCCTCGAGGTGGTCTTAGCGCAGTCCGTTCGCTCGGCCCCCAGCGAAACGGCACCAGCACTCGCTGAGCCGAGCAGCGACCCGATCACGAGCGCCTTGGCAGTTGCCACGGCATGCGATCACGCCGCGGCATCGCTTGAGAAACTCGCGATGGCGATCCGCCGTGCCGGCGACTCTTGGGTGCGTCAGGCGCAGGCGAACGCCGGCAATGGCTCGCTCCTCCGCTAGCCCCATTCCTATTCCACAGCCTAGGTGAGCTGCCAACTTCGGCCTCCCTGGGCAGCAGCAGTTCGGCCCGGCATGTTTGGTTGTTGAGCCACTTCCCGGCTGAGTCGATATGGTGACAACGACACAGCCGTGACCACTGGGGGACGATTCGTCGCGGCGTCGCCGGAACTTTCGGTACGCCGCGGCGGCAGCTTGAGAGATTTTTTCTCGATTCCGAGAAAATTGAGGAGGCGCCGCCGGTTGATCTAGCAACGATTTAAACGGATGTTTAAAACACCTGTTTGGTTGCTTGTTCGATTCTCATTCACCGCCGGTCCGCCGCTGTGTCACCGTCCTTTCAGGCCGACGATCCGGACGTCGCCGAACCTCTGCTCGAGGGGAACTCCGAGTCCGTTGCCGATCCGTCCACCGAGCCGCGGGAGGACGACGCCCGCGCACGTTTGTTGGCTGCCGCCGGTCCGGTGTTCGCCCGGCAAGGCTTTGACCGCGCTACCATCCGCGAGATCTGTGGTGATGCGGGCGTCAATATCGCCTCGGTTGGCTATTACTTCGGCGATAAACTCGGGCTGTATCGCGAGGTTTTTCGGGCGATCCGCAGCAAGTGCCAAGCGGCCTTTCAGCCGCAGGACGCGGTCGAGCTGCCGCCACGCCAAGAATTGTTTGAGCTGGTGCGGCATCTGCTCTCACGGATGCTGGCCCCGGACGACAGCGGCTGGGAGTCGCAGTTGATGATGCGGGAGATGGACAACCCAACTGAAATCTTCAGCGAGATGGTTGAGGAGTCGATTCGGCCGCCGTTTGATCGACTAGTGGGTGCCCTGGGCGCCCTTGCGCCCCCGCAGACCCCCGCGCACGTTGTCGAGCATCTGGCTCTGAGCGTTGCTGGGCAGATTGTTTACTATCGCGTCGGCGCGGGTGTGATCCGGCGGTTGATTCCCGCGGAACGACTCCAACAGCATTTCACGCTCGACCAACTCGCTCGTCATATCACCGGGGTCGCGATCGCCGCGGCCGAAGGTGGCTTGGCTCTGACTCACGCTGCTCAGTTCGACGCAGAGACTCAACCCAACACAACGTCTGATGCTCATCATTCTGAATAAGGTTTTTACTCGGTGTTAGACCAGCCATCCCACACGTCGCAAGCGGCCGCCGAAGCGACTTCCAAAGCGGGTGCATCCTCGGCACAAGGGCCTGAGGATGCCGTGCATTCCCATTACGCACCACCTGAGTCTCATCCATCACGTCAAGCCGCTCCGGGTCGGGGCAGCGGGTCTGGGTTTTCGAGTTTCCTGTTCAATGTGGTGATCCCACTGTTGATCCTGGCCGCTGGCGCGGGCGTGGTGGTTGCTCTGGGTTCGGTTGAGCCCAAGGCACGCGAAGCCGACGACCAGTCCGTCGTCGGCCGACTACGGCGACTGCCGCCAGCCGAGGTCATGCAGGTGCTGTCGATGGAGCAGATCGGTAAGCCGTTGGAACTGCGTGTCGATGGCGTGGTTGTCCCCTTCCGAGAGGTCCAACTCGCCGCCGAAGTTTCCGGCCGGATCATCGAAAAGGCCGACATCTTTCGAGCTGGCAACTTTGTCAGCGAAGGCCAGGTGCTGTGTCGCATCGATCCGACGGACTACCAACAGGAGATCCTGCGCCTGACCCGTGTTCGCGAGCAAGAATACGAGGCGCTGAAGGAAGTCGATCAGGAAGTCGCCAACACCAAGTCGGTCTTGGACATTGCTAAACAAGATGTCGAGTTGGCTCAACGGGAACTCGCTCGATTGCAAAGCCTGCCGCGTGGCTTTGTCAGTGAGACCGAACTCGACCAGGCGCAGAAGTCATTGCTGGCATCGACCCAGAGCCGCGTCAACTTGGAAAGCCAAATGAGTCTGCTGGCCGCCCGCCGCGGTCGGCTCGAAGCGTCTGAGCGACTGGCGACGACTCAGCTGGAAACTGCAAAGATCAACCTGGAGCGTTGTGAGGTGCGCGCTCCGATCAGCGGGATGATCGTGCGTGAGGATGCGGAACTCAACTCATTTATTCAGCGTGGCAACCCGATCGTCACGCTCGAAGATGTCTCTAAAGCAGAAGTGGCCGTCAATCTGCGGATGGACCAACTGTACTGGGTGCTCGATCAAGCGCGTTCGCCGGGCACAGCCGTCAACGACGCTCAGCAGCCGGCCGGTCTGGCGGGCCGCGCAAGTTACGCCATCCCGCCAACCCCGGCCGTGATCGAATACGAAGTCGCTGGCCTCGGCGGCCGGACCTATCGCTGGAACGGAACACTGGTGCGTTACAACGGGATTGGACTGGACAATCGCAGCCGCACCGTGCCGGTGACCATTGAAGTCGACGCGCCCCAACAGTTCGCCGAAGAACAGGAAGCGGGTGCTCCGGCGGTGAGTCCAACCGCGCTCGTCCGCGGCATGTTCGTCAAAGTTCGCCTGCAGATTAAACCGCAGACGCCGCTGGTGGCGATCCCCTCGCTGGCCATCCGCCCCGGCAACCGGGTCTGGCACTTCAAAGCGGATCCGAGCGTGCTCGATGAGCCGCCGTCCGAACAGTTGGTGAGCGTGCAGACCGAGCAGGCGTCTGACGCCGGTGCTCCAGCGGCCACGCCCGCTCCATCTGCTGCGTCCGCGGCCGCGGCGGAAGCCGATGCTACTACCGCAACCGCTCAGGTTGAGTTCGATCCGTCGGAATGGATTCCGGGCCGCGTGCAGGCGCTCGGAAACTTGACTGCCGTGGATGCACTGTGGATCAGCGAGTTGAGCCAAGCAGGAGATCAGTGGTCGACGAAGGATCGCGCCCCGCGGCGGTACTGGTTGTGTGACGTCCGCGGTGGCGAACTGTCCGGAGGGGACTGGGTCGTGGTCTCGCCGCTCGGCGAGGTCGGCCGTGATCTCGGTGATGAGCCGCTGCCCGTCCGCGTCCGGGTCTCGGAGTTGCAGCCATGATCAGCACCCTACAGGCGATCGCGCAGAGCCGACTGGCAGGAAAGGGACATTCATGAAACGAACCATCGCTTGGGCGATCGGCAACGCCCCCGGAATGAATGTCGTGATGGTCAGCTTGCTGATCATCGGCGGGCTGGCCATGTGGAACCTCCGCCGGGAAATGTTTCCCGACTTTGAGTTGGAGGTGGTGATGGTGTCGGTGCCCTATCCCGGCGCGACACCGGAGGATGTCGAAGAAGGCATCTGCCAGAAAATTGAAGAAGCGGTCCGTTCGCTCGAAGGGATCAAGCAAGTCACTTCGATCGCGCAGGAAAGCGCTGGCTACGTGCTGATCGAACTGCGAAGCGATGTCCGCGACGTGCAAAAAGTACTCGCGGAGATCGACCGCGAAGTCGATCGCATTTCGACCTTTCCCCAGCGCGCCGAAGACCCACAGGTCCAACAGATCACCTTCCGTAGTGCCGCCATTCGGGTCGGGATCATCGGCCCCGAGGCGGATGTGCGCGACGTCGCGGCCGAGCTTCGGCTGCGTGAGGTTGCCGAATCTGTCCGCGATGACTTGCTTCAGCTTCCGGCGGTGTCGAGCGCCTCGATTATGGGTGGCCGTCCCTATCAGATCGATGTCGAAATCCCCGAAGCGACCTTGCGCAGCTATGGGCTAACGCTCGATCAAGTGGCTGCCATCCTGCGGGCGCGGAACGTAGAACTTCCCGGCGGTAACCTGAAGTCGGAAAACCAGGAAGTGCTGCTGCGGGCCAAGAACAAAGGTCGAACGGGCGACGAGATCTCGCGGTTGCCGCTGATCACACAACCGGGCGGCGTGGTGCTCACCGTCGGTGATTTGGGCGAGGTGCGCGACGCTTTCGAAGACGTCGCAACCACCAGCGAAATCAATGGTCAACCGGCGATGGTCGTCAACGTTGAACGCACAAAGTCCGAAGACTTGTTGGCGATGGTCAACGCCGTCAATGACTATGTGGCGCGTACGGAGCTGCCCGAGGGATACCGATTCGCTATCTGGAACGACACCAGTGTCGAGGTCCGCGGACGCCTCGACTTGCTCATCAGCAATGGTTATCAGGGGCTGATATTGGTGTTCCTGGTGTTGACGCTGTTCATGGACATGCGATTAGCATTTTGGGTGGCGTTGGGCATCCCGATCTCCATCTTCGGTGCTGCCGTCGCACTGGCATGGGGCGGGCAAACGCTCAATATGCTGAGCCTGTTCTCGTTCCTGATCGCGCTGGGCATCGTTGTCGACGATGCGATTGTGGTGGGAGAAAACATCTATGCTCACCGTGAGATGGGCAAGCGTTATCTCCAGGCGGCAATCGACGGGGCATCCGAAGTGATGCCGGCCGTTGCGGCGTCGGTCACGACTACCATCATTGCCTTTGCGCCGATGTTTTTCGTATCGGGCGTGATGGGCAAGTTCATGGCTGTGATGCCGTTCGCGGTGATCGCCATGTTGGTGATTTCCTTATTAGAAAGCATCTTTGTACTGCCCTGCCACCTCGGGCATTCACATACAGGATTCTTTCGCCTGATCAGCATCCTTGTTTACCCGCTTCGCCCGATCGGCTTGCTCTTGGATTTCGCCAATCGCCGCGTAACGGTTGGGCTCGATCGGTTTATCAATCGGGTCTATACCCCCGCGCTGCGGTTTTCATTAGCCTATCCGCTCATTCCGATCGCGGTGGCGGTTGCGATGTTTATGAGCACGGTTGGCTTGGTCCGCGGGGGCATTGTGCCCACGATTTTGTTTCCCAAGACCGACAACAACTTGCTGCAGGCAACGGTTGTTTTTCCAGATGGAACGTCCAGCACACTCACCGATGCGGCAACCCGGCGAATTGAAGAGGCGATCCGCGAAGTCAGCCGCGAAGTGGCTCAAGAACGGAGCTTAGCGACGGGTGTTCCGATCGAAGAAGCCTATCCCAACGGTGATAGCGGGGTCCTCGGCCCGGTCGTACTCACCTACCGCGAAGTCGGCAGCATCTCGGCGACCGATGGTGTGGCCGCTGGTGGCACCTCGAGCGGTAGTCACGTCGGTCAAGTGTTTGTGGAGTTATTTGATACCGAGATTCGGGACATCCACAGTGATCGGCTTACCGAGCGGTGGCGTGCCAAGGTCGGCGAGATTTCTGGGGTCGAACGGGTTACCTTTGGCACCGTGGGATTTGGCCCTGGTGGGAAGGCGATCGAGTTCAAACTCCTCGCTCCAGGACATCACACCGAAGCCCTCGAAGCAGCCACGGAAAAGGTCAAGGCCAAGCTACGGGAGTACGACGGGGTCTACGACATCGCGGACGACAGTTCACCCGGCAAGTGGGAGTTTCAATTCGCGGTCAAGGATAACGCCAAGTCGACCGGAGTTACAGAAACCGATCTCGGCGAAACGGTCCGCAACGCATACTTCGGGGCAGAAGTCATGCGACTGCAGCGCGGACGTCACGAGGTGAAGTTGATGGTCCGTTACCCGGAAGAGGAACGCAGCAGCCTCGTCAACTTTCGCGAGATCCGCGTGCGTGACGCAGAGGGGATTGATCGGCCGGTGGACGAGATTGCGGAAGTGGACCTCAATCGCGGCTTCTCCGAAATCAACCGACTGGACCAGCGGCGTAGCGTCACGATCACAGCGGATGTCGATGAAGCGACTGCCAATGCGGATCTGATCACTCAGAATCTGCAGAATCAGTTCTTGCCGCAGTTGCTCAAAGAGTATCCCGAGCTGTCCGTGAAATGGCAGGGTCAGCGTGAGCAAAGCCAAGAATCCGTCGGCAGCCTGTTGATCGGATTCGCGGTCGCTATCGTGGCGATGTTCGTATTGCTGGTATTGCAATTCAAGAGCTACATCCAGCCGGCCTTGATCTTGGCGATCATTCCGTTTGGCCTGATCGGAGCCATTTGGGGACACGCCTTGTTGGGGCTGCCGCTGACGCTCTTTAGCATGTTTGGGTTGGTCGCGTTGGCGGGTGTTGTGGTCAATGATTCGATCGTGTTGATTGACTTTATCAACACCCGCATTCAGGCAGGCGTGCCTCTCGAGGATGCGTTGCTTGAGTCGGGCCCCCGCCGTTTCCGTCCCATTTTGCTAACGAGCTTGACAACGATCGCCGGTCTGGCGCCGCTGATGCTGGAGAAGTCCTTTCAGGCACAACTGCTGATTCCCATGGCGGCGAGCCTCGCCTTCGGGCTAACGCTCACGACGATCTTAGTGTTGATCCTGATTCCGGTGTTCTATTCCGTCTATCACCGATTCACCAGCATGTTTGATTTCACGCACGATGAATAGCGGACCGCACGCATGAAACGTTACCCGCTTGGACGCACCGGTATCGAGGTCTCGCAGCTCGGTTATGGCACTATGGGGCTGCGTGGACCGCGGACTTGGGGCGTCCGAGTCGTCGATGACGCAACTGCCGATCGCTTTCTCAATCAGGTGCTCGACTCGGGCATTAACTTTCTCGATACCGCGCCGGACTACGGCGACAGCG
>CALELC010000694.1 GCA_937904535.1 uncultured Planctomycetaceae bacterium | reverse complement strand
GTCGCGTCACGTGAACAGCAGAGAGCACTCAGCACCGCGCGATTGTGCGATTCGAGCGCCCCGTTCACATGACGTCCTTCCGTTGCCGAGGGACGCCCGGCCTGCCAGGCGTCAACTGGCGTCCAGGGAATCCATCACGGTTCAACCGGGCGTTGATCGCCTTTTCAGCACTCAGGTGCCGGCCTAAAGCTGGGCATTCTCAGCGGTCGGATGGCACTGAGAAGCACGCTTTTTATTGACGCAAATCGTCGTAGGTTCGTAGGTCATAGCCGATGCCGACGTAGTCGAGCACGCGGCAGAGTGCCCGAGTCGCGACTCCAAACCCGTCGGGACCGCTGAATCCACCGAACTGGCCACCGCCCTTCACGTGCGGTTCCAGGTCGAGGAACACTCCTTCGACGCCGCGTGCCGCCATCCGCTGTTCGACTTCGGGGATGTAGCTGGCAAAATCACGCAAGATCGCTTCGTGGCCACTGTCGCCGCAGTCGGCGGGCACGAAGTGGTTGAGCGAAGCTTCGTCCACGTGCTCGATGCGTCCACGCGGCGACGGATCGTGATAGTCCTTGATGTGCATCCAGCCGAGGCTTGGCTTCATCGCCAAGTACTGAGCATAGACCTCATCCGCGGTGAATCCTTGAGTCACAATGTTGGCCGCGTCGAAGATCGTCAACATCGCCGGGTGGTTCACGCGGCGGTGGATTTCCGCCAACAGATCACCGTTTTGGCCGACCAAGTTCGCCTCGACCTCCAGTCCGAAGGTCAACCCGTGGCGGTCGCAAGCTTCGGCAATTTGGCCGAGCTGGTCGCTGACCTGATCCACATGCGGTTGGGGATCGGTTCCCTTGGGGTGATAGAACGCAAAACCGCGGACCAGCTTGCAATTAAACGCGACGGCCAATTCGCAGGCACGTTCGACGTCCTCACGGAGATACTTGTCGAACGGGACGTAACGGTTCTGCGTCCCGTCGTCCTCGTCGCGAAGTTTTACCTTGCCAATCGGCGAGCCGATGCTGCTGACTTTCAATCCATAGTCACCCTGCATCTTGATCAGTTGCTGGATTTCGTCGTCCTGCAATTGCATGACGTTCTTGATGCCATTGCCGACATCGATGAACCGCAGCGAGTGGTAACGCAGTCCGAGGGCCGCGAAGGCGACATACTGCTGGACGGCGAGTTTTTCGTTGGCGGCTTCGTCAGAAAATCCACTGATCAGGACGGTCGGCTTCATAGGGGAGCAACTCGTTGAAGTAAGAAATCAGAACACAAGGCAGGACAGGGAGCGGGTCAGTAGGTCCAGACGTTGTCAGCAACCACTGCCGGAGGACTATTCCGTCTCGGGATAACTGACGGTAATGTTGCTGTTCAGACCGCCCCGCGGAGTCCACTGGCTTTGGACCGTGACCCGACGCGGCTGAACGACAGCCAAGAAATCGTCCATGATTTGGTTGGTCACCGCTTCATAGAAAATCCCTTCGTTGCGATACCGCTGCAGGTACATTTTGAGGCTTTTCAGTTCCACGCAGTACTTGTCGGGAACGTAATTGAAGATGATGGTGCCGTAATCGGGTTGACCGGTTTTCGGGCACACCGAGGTGAACTCGGGGCAGCGATGCTCGATGTTAAAATTGCGCTGTGGGCAGGGGTTTTCGAAAACCTCCAACAGATCGCGGAACGAATCACTCACTTGGGTACTCGGCGGACTCAAAAAGACTGGAATGGAACGAAAGACGTCTAAGATTATGCCCGGCAACGGCCAATTGCCCAAGGCGTCCGACCAAATCCGGATCGCTGAAACGTTCACCAGTCTGCAGGGCGAGGGCCGGTTGACAGGAACGCGCAGTTTTTTCATCCGCACCAGCGGCTGCAATCTCCGCTGCTGGTTCTGCGATACCCCTTACGCTTCGTGGGCTCCCGAAGGCCCGATGCAGAGCATCGACGCGCTGGTCACCGCTGCCCAGGAATCGGGGTGCGGGCATGTGGTGCTCACCGGCGGTGAACCGTTGCTACCCCAGGCGAGCGCTGAGCTGGTGCGGCGATTGCGAGACGAGTCGTTGCATGTGACCATCGAAACCGCCGGCACGATCGACCGGGAGCTCACGGCGGACTTGATGTCGATCAGTCCTAAGCTTGCCGGTAGTGGGCCAAGATCTGCGCACGGGAGCGACATGCCGTCCCGTTGGCCGGAGCGTCACGAGCAGCGGCGTTGGCGTCCGGATGTGGTGCGGCAACTGATTGCGCGGTCGCTCGACTATCAGGTGAAGTTCGTTGTCGATCATCCACGCGATTTCGCACAAGCCGCTGCGGCGGCGCAGGAGCTTGAGGTGCCGCCTGCGAACGTGTGGGTCATGCCACAGGGGACGACGGAAGTGGAACTCGACCGGCAAGCTGCTTGGCTCCGGCCATTATGCGATCAGCACGCTTTTCAGTACTGCGACCGGATGCACGTTCGCTGGTACGGCAACCGCCGCGGCACGTAAGGCAGGCTGCTACCGATCTCAATCGGTGAGCCGGTTACTTCTGGCCGAGTTCTTGGGCCACCATCCGTTGAGCGACCTCGCGCCGCTGGTCATAGTCGGCATACAACAGCAGCAGGCCGTCATCACCAGCCGCGTAATACACCGCCTGCTGAAGTTGATCTTCATCGATCAGCCCGCGTTGATGAAACATCACCATCTCAGCCAAGTTGATCATGCGACTGGATGTGGGCGACGAGAGCAAGGTATCGATTCGCGCCAGGGCCTGCTGGGGAGTCAAAGCAGGCATTTGGGCAACGGAGCCCTTGGCATCGAGGGCTTTCAAAGCTGGTTCGAGCAGTTCGTCAACGACGGCCCGGACATTGCTGCGTCGAGCGGCCAGCGTGACTTCCCGACGATCGATGAGTTTTGATGCTCCGAGCGTTTCACCGGTGGCCACGTTCACCACGCGACAACGAGCCTGATACTGCGATTCCTCCGACCGCTGGATCGGTTTTGCAATCACCTCAAAGTGCACCAGTAGATCGATTTGGCTGGCGCGGGCCTTTTCAATCACCTGCGTGGCGATGCCGCTGCCGACGAACTCAACGCCGGTCAGCCACATCGGCTGAGAATCGCTGGTGGTGGATCGTCCTGGCATCTTCTCGGCCAGAGTTGCCCCTTTCGCAGTCAATTCCGTTATCGCAGTCCCGAATCGACCCTCACGAAGCCGTCGGGTCAGCTGGGCGCTGACGACTTCCGCGACCAGGCCCAGATCGCGATCGAGCAGCTCCTGGATGTCGGCACTACCCAGCTGCGGCTCCGCAGCGGTCTCCGCTACCGCCGCGTTGGAAGACAAGCCCGCGGGAGTTGCGGGCCCGGGTGGAAGGCTACCGGGTGCAAGGCTACCGGGTGCAAGGCTATCGGCCCCAAGAAGCGGAGCCGACGAGTTGCCCGGCTGTTCGAGTGAGCCACTCGATTCGTAGCCGTAATCAGCGGTAGAGGCCGACTGATTGCGGCCGCGCCGCGGCGACTTGTCATCTTCGTCGCGAACTGGCTGCGGATCGTCCGCCAGATCCGCCGGAGTACGAGTATTGATCGAGACACCCAGCCGCAGGGCCCAAACCGGGCGGCGAAGCATCGGGCTAAACCGAACGGACGACAGGGCCTGGGCTGCCGATTCTCGCTCGGCCAAGAGGTGTGCGTGGTACAGAGTGAGCGCCGTCTTGAGATCGCCACGATGGGCCGCCAGTGCAGCCTGCTCGAAGATCGAAGGCTGCAAGCTCTCACCACTTGGCAGCGGTCGATTGAAGAACTCGGCAACCGATCCTGCAATGCCACCGGCAATCATGCCGGAACTGCTACCGGGCGCCCTGCCGCTCCGTCCCGGCCCTAGACCGCCGCCAGCACCGGGACCGTAACTACTGCCGGGGTAACCGCTACCGGGGAAATCCGCTGAGGAATAGGGTTGGCTGCCGGGGTAGCCTCCGAGTCCACTGGGATCGGCCGGCGGTGTTGCCAGCTCAGGCGTGCCGCTAACAGGAGGCGTCCCGCCGAGGCTGCGATTGGTTTGGTCAGCGGCCGCATTGGCCGAGTTTTGCATCGATTGTCCCGCGGACATGGTTGCCCCGCCCTGCCCCAGCAGCGGCTGCGTCATTCCAGCTATCGACGCGGCCACGAGCACCCCGAACATCCTCTGCCACCGTCGCTGCCGCGGACGACGAATACTAGCCGCGGCGAGCGGTTGGCAACTGGCATTGGCGGTCGCCGACGATGTCCGGATGGAACGACTGAGCAAACTGACGGGCAAAATCGTTAACGACATCGGCGGTGGCTCCTGCATTAGGTAACCATGGACCGGTCCAAATGGAGCGGTGAGGGGTTTAGGTGGGGAACAGCTAGTTTAGCTGAGCAGCTGAAACGGTGGTGAGCCAATTCCGGGTTGAGACAGCAGTTTTTTGGCAGTTAAGGGAACAATCTATTCCCGAACGCTTCTAAAGCTGGGGTAAATGGGTTACGCTCAGTTGGTGGTTGAGCACCGGCCTGTCCGATCAGTGCTATCTCGCGCGCCCTCACTTGCTGAGCAAACCCCTGCGCCTGCCGCGCCGCATCGTGGCGGTGACAAGATCGAAGGTACGTCTGGGTGAGTCTGTGCGTTCGTTTCCTGCCGCTGTCCTTCCGGCCCATTTTCGATCGCAATAACGAGCATGAAGAAATCGAAAATCCGTTCACACCACACTCGGTCGCAGGGGCCATCGGCGCGCCCGGTGACGGCGAGGCGGCTGCTGGTCGAGACGTTGTGTGAACGGCGCGTGTTGGCGACCGTTACCGGGATGGTGTTCAGCGACACCAACGATGATTGGCGAGCGGCAGCCCACGAAGTGAAACTTGCCGACCGACTGGTGTTCGCGGATCACAACGACAACGGCCTGCCTGATGACGGTGAGCCGTTTGCGCTGACAGACATCGATGGCAATTTCTCACTCGAGCAATTGGGCAGCGATGACCAAATCATTCGGTTGTTCGGTGGTTCGGCAGTTCAGCAACCGCAATTTCCGCTGCTGCCACGCGGGATTGCACCGGCTATCGACCTCGGAGAACTGCAATTTGCCGCCGAGTCTGGCAAGTTGCGACTGGACCCCTTCGGTCACCGGGCTGCGATCTTGTCGCAGCATGGGATCACGATCGCCGACCTCGCCAGTCGGGAAAGTTACGCTGTGCAAGTCGGCGCGACGCCGGTCGATTTCGCGTTCCTGGCCGATGGAAGTTTGCTGGTCTTAGCTACCGATGGGCTGGGAAACCAGGCATTCCACGTTGCTGCCGATGGCTTGGTACAGCCAGTTGATCTGTTAGCAGACGCGTGGAGCGACGGGGATGTCCTCCCGAGGGGCGACTCCTCGGCACCTGCAGCTTTCGCTGGTTGGACGGCGATCAGTGTGGATGCTGACGGTCATGGCGTCCTGATTCCTCGCGGTGACGGCGGACCGGTTGTGGTTCATCAACTAATTAGTGCCAGCGGAGGAATCAGCAGCTGGGATACCGCGACGTCAGTTGATCCAAATGCCACGCTTGCCGGTGGTGGCGCGGTGACGACGGTGATCGCAGAACCAAGCGAGCTCGGCTTAGCTTTATCGCTTTGGAGTAACTCCAGCGGAACGGTGATCGGAGCACCGCAGATTGCGGTTGAGGGTGGCGAAAGGCTGTTAGCCTACAGTGATCCGACTGGATTGGCATACGTGCTGTTGTCTGCTGATGCAGACGAGACAGGTCGCTCCGTTGCCGTGCTCGACGCGTCCTCCGCGTTTGCCCCCCTGCAAACGATTCCCGGACTGGGCAATTTCATCGCCATCGACACACAGCGTTCGGTGGTTTTTGCGTGGTCAAGTGAAACTTCTCGATTGCGTGCGATCGATGCGCTCACGGCTGAGACGGTCGCGGACTGGTTGATTGAGCCGCCATTGGCTGGCGAGCCTCTGGAACTTGCCTTCGACTCCGCTGCCAATGAACTCGTGGTGCTCGGAACGGCCGGCTTGGCCACGGTTCCGTTGGACCGAGTTGATGCGCACCGAGTGACGCTCAATGGATCGGTTCCGTCCTACCAGCTGCGGTTTGCTGCTCAAGCAACCACGGAAAATCAGCCTCCACTGTTCGTCGATCCGTTGGAGTTCGAGGTCATCCAGGGTGAAGCCCTGACTCTTTCGCCACACGGATTGTTATGGCACGCGTTGGATCCCGATGGCGATCCTTTGGTAGTGGTCCGCACTTCGTCACCCGAGCACGGCGTGGCGACTGTCGCTCCTGATGGCACGATGAGTTTTTTGCCGGATGCGGGCTTTGTCGGCACTGATTCTTTTCGGGCGCTGCTGCATGACGGCCAGACTGCGTCTGCCGAAACGATTGTCAAAATCAACGTTTTGCCAGCTGTGGTCCCCGAGCCAGAGCTGACGATCACCGTTCATCCGGTGCCAGAAAACATTTACCCAGGATTTGTGGTCGGTGAAATCGAAGTCCTTGGTTTTGGTGGGCGTCCGCTCATCTACACCATCGCCGACCCGCGATTTGAGGTTATCGACGGCTTCATCGTGGTCGCACCGGGGGCGCTGCTGAACTACGAGGACCAGGATCTGATCACCACCAGTGTGACTGCCTGGGACGAGGAGACGGATGTGGCGGTGACGCGGACGTTTTCCGTGCAGCTGACCGACGAGGATGACGCGATCGCGGATATTCAGCCGCGCTCAGCAGCAGTTCATGAAAACGTTGCGGGCGAACTGATCGCCGAGTTGATGGTGATTGATGAAGATGCTGAACAGCTGTTCTTTTTTTCGGTCGACGACGACCGGTTTGAAATCCATCATCGCAACCTGCGGCTGAAACCGGGGGTATCGCTCGATTACGAAGCCGGGTCGCAGATCACGATTCAGATCACGGCGACCGACGCGTTTGGTGGCGGGAACTCCCTTACGGTGCCGTTTACAATCGAAGTCATCGACGCGGCGGAAGCCGCTGGTACGATCGCACTGACCAACGATACGGTCATGGAGTGGGTGCCGGGAGCCGAGGTCGGCGAGGTCATCGTTGACGGGCTTCCGCTGGCGAATCGATACGTCGCTTCGGTCGACGATTCGCGGTTCGAGATCGTAGGTGGACTGCTGAAACTGCGGCCTGAGGAATATTTGACCTTTGCCACGCAGCAGGAAGCTCAACTTGTTATTACTGTCCGCGACTCGGGGCAAGCCTTTCCGGCGATGTCCGAGACCTTCGTGGTGAGCGTGTTGGAGAACGGCAATCCGTTCCACAACTCCCAAAGTCCGTATGACGTCAACAGTGACGGAATCGTTACTCCGTTGGATGCCCTGTTGATCATCAACGCGCTCTCGAGAAACGGTGGTGGTGGTCCCATTACGAGTTTCTCACCGCCGGGGCGCTACTGGGACGTCAACGGCGACGGGCTGATCACGCCCTTAGACGCGTTGTTGATCATTAACTACATCAATCGTCAAAATCGCAATCAGGGACTAAGCGAGCCGGAAGCACAGGTTCAAACTCCACCGCCAGAGACCGACGCGCAGCAGGACGCGGGGCCTCGGCAGATTGCCGGACCAGCGAATGAGATAGTAACGCCGCGATCCCAGCTGATTGCAGAAGGCTTTGACGCTCGAGACGCTGAGCCGGAGCCACGGCGACCAGCACCCACCGCTGCTGAGCTTGCGCCGGCTATTGAGGTAAGCTTGGTAGCTGAAAGTGCACGGGAGCCGTTTGCGACGCAGCTCGCCGTGCGGGGCGACCGTTTGCGAGAGATTGTCAGCCAGCGACGGGAATTGGCGGCTGACTGGGAACGAGCCATCAACGGAGTCCGTTCACAGCTGCCAGCACTGGAACAGCGACTGAAAACGCTGCTCACGCCCGATCAGCTTGTGATCCTCGAACACCGGTTTGCCGGCATCGACCACACCCGGCTGATTGCCCGCATCGATACACTCTTGGGTCGCCTCGATCGCGCATAATGGGTAGCGACGCTGGCGCGAGTCGGCGGTGCGACGCTTCCGTGGCGGGCGTTAATGCCGGTTGCTGACCGGAAGCTTGGGCTGGCACTGCTTGGACGGCAGCCCCCCCTTTGGCTCTGAGGTGATCGATGTCTGGACTGGCGAATCCGACTGAGAAACAAGTTTTCGATCGCGACGGTTATGTCATGGTTCGCGGACTGTTTGATCCCGAGGAGACGGCGGGACTGCTGCGGCATGCGAAGGCTGACCAGCAACTCGCCCAAGAAGCCTACGTTCGCCGTGACAGCCAAGGCGGTAACACGCGACTGGCACTCCGCAACGATCTGCAACTGGATTCGCCTTACGCTGCTGTTGCCCGCAGCCGGCGGATCGTCGACACCATGCAGACGCTCCTTGGCGACGAGGTTTACCACTACCACCACAAAATGATGCTCAAGGAGCCGCGTGTCGGTGGTGCTTGGGAATGGCACCAAGACTATGGGTACTGGTACAACTTCGGCTGTCTCTTCCCAGACATGGGCAGCTGCTTGATTGCCGTCGATCGAGCGACACAGGAAAACGGTTGCCTGCAGGTATTGGCTGGCTCGCACCGCCTTGGCAGGATCGATCATGGCAAAACTGGGGATCAGGTCGGTGCTGATTTACAACGCGTGGAAGCAGCGATCGAGCGATTTCCCTTGGTCTACTGTGAACTCGAGCCGGGCGACGCGATCTTTTTTCACGCTAATTTGCTTCACCGCTCTGATCAGAACACCAGTTCATATCCCCGCTGGTCGCTGATCTGTTGCTACAACACCAAGCACAATGATCCGATCCTCCGCAATGGTCGACACCCCAACTATTCGCCGCTGGAAGTCTGGGACGATGCTGTGGTTCGTGAGTTTCTGATCCGTACACCTGCTTCCGTCGACAAGGACTAGCCCCCATGCAGCGCATCTCCATGCTCGGCGCTGGACTGATCGCCGACTTTTATGCGTCAGCCTTGCACGGTAATCGCGGTCGCGACTGCATCACACACGTTTACTCGCAGACCGCCGAGCGTGCTGAGGCCTTTGCGAAAAAATGGGGTGTAGCGCGGCACAGCACGCGGATGCTTGAGGCGATTGAAGATCCGCAGTCCGATGTGGTCGTCGTTGCCTTGCCCAATGATCTGCATGAACAGGCGGTCTTAGCGGCAGCAGCAGCCGGTAAGGCGGTGCTGTGCACCAAGCCGCTCGGTCGCACGGCGGCCGAAGCCAAGCGGATGCTGGAGGCGGTGGAGCGGGCTGGCGTGTTCCACGCTTATCTTGAGGACCTTGTTTACACGCCCAAGACGCTCAAAGCGTTGCAATCGGTTCGTCAGGGCGCGGTGGGCAAGGTGCTGTGGGTGCGTTCGCGGGAGACGCATCCAGGGCCGCACAGCGACTGGTTCTGGGACCGACAGCGGTCCGGCGGTGGCGCGATCATTGACCTGGGTTGTCACTGCATCGAGATTGCTCGCAGCTTCATCGGCAAGGATGTCCGCC
>CALELC010000693.1 GCA_937904535.1 uncultured Planctomycetaceae bacterium | reverse complement strand
GATTTTGATGCAGCCGTTTGCCTTGCCAGGGATTCGCACGCCAGGGTATGCCGACTGGATTTCAGCCTGCTCGGCAGCGGTGGATCGCCTGGGTAAAGAAATGGGTGTCCCGGTTGTCAGCGTGAGCTGCCAGGACTTCACGAGCGATGGGTTGCTGCCCAGTCCCGCCGGTTACCAGGCAATTGCGCGTCAACTGGCTGGTACTCTCGTCGGCGACGGCAACCGGGGCGGAGCGGCTGCGGGTGACGAGCAACTGGCGAGTCTGATTCAGTCCAAGGACGAGTTGTTTTTCCACCGTCACCGGCCTCAGAACGAAACCTATCTGTTTCTGTTCCGCAAGCATGAACAGGGCAACAATGCGGTTGAACTGCCACAGTTCGACCCGCTCGTCGAGCAGTTGGACCAGCAGATTTGGCAGCGGGCGCAGCAGTTGACGCTGGCGGCTGGGCCGGGCTCGGCCCAGTGATTTTTTGTAGCCCCCCGCGAGCGAGCAAGCCGGAGTGAGCATGCAGGCAGCGCTCATCGCTCAGGCCGAGAGTTTCCGCTACGTCTCGCAGTGGCCGTGGCTGGTGTTGATGTTGATCAGCGTGCCGCTTGCCGGCATCGCCTGGCGGCTGCGGGTCTATCCGACTTGGAACTGGATGATTCTGCTGGGCAGCTCGCTGGTTCTGAGTCTGATTGCAATTTTCTTTCCGCCGCTGGCGTCGGTGGTGCTGCTCCTCGACGGCCTGCTGGTCGCCTTTGTGGTCGTCGATCTGGCGCTGCTGGGCGGGCTCTGGCGGCATAACATCACGGTGGAGCGAAAAGTGGCGCGGACTGCATCGCTCGGCGTGGAACTGCCCTGTGAGCTGACACTGCACAATCCATCGCCGCTGCGGCTACGCGGTGCCGTGCGAGATGATTTGCCTGACGATTTCGAAGCTCGGCCATCGCTGCACCAAATCAAGCTGCCGCCGCGCAGCCGAGTTACCCTTCGCCGCCGTCTGCTGCCGGGGCGCCGCGGAGCGTTCAAGCTCGAGCACGTCTATCTGCAATTGCTCAGCCCGTTGCGACTATGGGTTCGTCAAGTAACGCTTCCGCTGCAGAGCCAACTGAATGTTTACCCCGACATGAAACAGCTGTCGGATTACGCGCTGCTCGCGCGTACCAATCGCCTCAGCTTGATCGGTGTGCGCCGCACGCGGCAGATCGGGCAGGACAGCGATTTTGAGCGGCTTCGCGACTACACCCGCGATGACAACCACCGCCATATCGATTGGCGGAGCACGGCCCGCCGCGGCAAGTTGACGGTCCGGCAGTTCCAGTCCGACCAAAGTCAGCGCATCGTATTCTTGCTCGACTGCGGGCGGATGATGACTAACGAACGCGAAGGCTATTCACTGCTGGACCATGCGCTCAATGCCGCACTGATGATGTCGTATGTGGCCCTCGCGCAGGGCGACGAGGTGGGCATGCTGTGCTTCAGTGATCGCGTCCATTCGTACCTGCCGCCGCGCGGCGGGGGCAGCCAAATGAATCGCTTGCTGCAAGCTGGATTTGATCAGTTTCCGCGAATGGTGGAGTCACGATACGACGAAGCGTTTTTGTATCTCTCCAACCACTGCAAACGACGTTCGCTGGTTGTGCTGACGACGAACGTCATCGATGAGGTCAATGCGACCCAGATCGTCGATTACCTCGCTAATCTCACAGGGCGGCATCTGCCGCTCGGTGTGCTGCTCCGCGATCGCCAGATGTTTGACGCGGCCGATACGCCCGACGGCGGGCCGATGAACCTCTATGCCGCCGCCGCTGCCGCGGACATTTTGCTATGGCGCCATCAACGGATCGTCGACCTCCAGCACCGCGGGGTGTTGGTCGTCGATGCTTTCCCCGACGAACTCACGGCTCCGTTGGTCAACGAATACCTGCGGATCAAAGCCAAGCACCTGCTGTAGCAGCATTGCCACAGCGGTCGCCGTTACTTGGAACCACGCAAGAACTTCGCCATCGCCACCGGCAACGGTGACTCAAACAGCAGCGGTTTACCTGTAATCGGATGCTCAAAACCGAGGGTACGGGCGTGCAACGCCATCCGCCGACGGACCCAGCGCGGGTGTTCGCTCGCTTCACGTCCATAGCGCGGGTCGCCGAGCACCGGGTGTCCCTGTTCCGCCAGGTGCACGCGGATCTGGTTGCGACGCCCGGTTTCCAATCGCACGTCCAGCAGCGTCGTGTCAGCCAGGCGACGATTGACGCTGAAATGCGTGATCGCGAGTTCGGTATTCTCCGCTTCGGGAACCGACATCCGGTCAAGGTTCTTCCGCGTGGCTAAGTGTGAGCGGATCGTTCCGGAATCGGGTTTCACCACGCCGGCAACGATCGCGGAGTAAACCCGCTCGGGCTTGCGGTCCTTGAACTGGTCGATCAAACGCTGGGCTACCGCTTCGTTCTTTGCCATCACCAGCAGGCCGCTGACCTCGCGGTCCAAACGATGAACGACGCACGCCAGACGCTTGGGCCGCGAGTGGCTGATGTAATGCGAGACCCGTTCGACGAGTGTGTTTTTTTCGCCGTGATCGGTCGGCACGGTGAGCACGCCGGCGGCCTTGTCGACCACCACCAGGTGATCATCTTCGAACACGAGTGCAAACGTGCGGTCGTCCCAAGCCTTCTTTTTCTCCTTGTACCGCTGCTGTGGATCGAACTGCACCACCACCAAATCGCCTTCAGCGACCGGTTCACCGATCGCGTGGCAGACCCGTCCGTTGACGAGCACACAGCCATGATCGAACAGGCCGCGGACACGGCTACGCGACAGCGTCGTCAGGTTCTGAACCACCAGGTCGCAGCGGCCGGTTTGCTGGGGAGTCACTTTCGCGGTCAGGGTTTGAATCGGCATGCTCGGTGGCCGGTGGCGGCCGTCGTCTAGGGCTGGTGGTAAAGATTTGCAGCGGCGGCTGCAAAGACAAAAGAGGCGACCAGTATAGCTTGGCCGCTTCAAAAACTCGACTTGCATCGCCCGCTGCGGCCGCTTTAGTCTCTGGGATCACCGAATTGGCGAAGGCTGTGCCGTCATCGAAGGAAACGAGGACAGGATGTCACCACTGGAAAAGCGTGCCTATCCACTGATTTTCACGGTCGCTGTGATCAGCTACGTGATGTCGATCGTGATGTCGAACGAGGATTTCACCCAGCACTGGATGATCCGCGAGGACGGCATGCTTGAGTCGATCACGGCGCTCGCCCTGCTTTCGGCGTCCTTGCTTTGCGGCTATCGCTGCTGGACGCTGCGCCACTGTCGGCCCAAATCGTTTGTGCTGTGCACCGCCGCCGCGGCGGCGGTGATGTTTTTCGGGATGGGCGAAGAAATTAGCTGGGGCCAGCGGATTTTCAACGTTGAATCGCCTGAGTTCTTCCGTGCCAACAACGTGCAGTACGAAACGAACCTCCACAACCTGGAGATCGGCGGTGTCCGCATCAACAAGCTGATCTTCGGGAAGGTGCTGGCGGTCGTGATGGTGACCTATTTGCTCCTGCCCCTGTGGTATCAGCGCTCTCGCGCGGCTCGGCAGTTCTTGAACCGTTTGGCGGTTCCGGTACCACGCCTGCACCAGATCCTGGCGATTCTGGCCGTGGTGTTGCTGGTTGAAACCAGTGGAGCTTCGAAGCGCGGGGAGATCAACGAGTTTGCCCTCAGCACAACGTTTCTGTTGATCCTGCTCAATCCACGGAACCTTTGGATTTTCCGCCCAGGGCTGCCGCCCTCGTCAAATGAAGCCGACTTGCAGACGTTGCCATTTACACCGGCACAAGTGGCGGCTGGCGATGCATCGGCGAGCGGATCGCGGCGGCGAACGGCCTGATCCCGCGGCACACTACCTGCGCACACTGCTGCCGGCTCAGAACTGAAAGTACACAAACGGCCGAAATGCCGTGGGAGCAAAGAGCACCAGCGCCGCGATCGCAAAGCCTACCATCCAAGGCGTGTACCAGCGCTCAGGCCGCAGCGACAACATCTCTCGCAGCGGCGACGCCCACAGGGCGTGTTCGAGGATCAGCAAACCAAGAGCGATCAGCGGCAGCGGCGGCAACCAAAGCAAGCCCGCTACCGGGCTGAGAAGCTGTTTCCAAAGCACCGCAAACTCGTCCAGCGACGCGGTGCGAAAGAGCGTCCAGCCGATCAGCACGGCGACCAACGTGACGGTTGCCGATAGCAGCCGATAAGGCCGCGAGGGGCTTGTCTCCGGCTTCCAGCCGCGGGTCAGGCACAGCAGCAACCCATGCCACAGGCCCCAGAACACAAAGTTCCAAGCGGCACCATGCCACAGACCACCGAGCGTCATGGTGAGCATCAGGTTCCGATAGGTCTGCCAGCGACCGGTACGACTGCCGCCCAGCGGGATGTACAGGTAATCTCGCAGCCAAGTGGACAAGCTCATGTGCCAGCGGCGCCAGAACTCCGCCGGAGAGCGCGCCAAATAGGGATGCTGAAAGTTCTCCGGAAGTTCAAACCCCAGCAACCTCGCCGAGCCGATCGCGATGTCGCTGTAGCCCGAAAAATCGCCGTAGATCTGCCCCGCGTAGGCTAACACCGCCAACACCACGGTGGGCCAGGCAAAAAGCTCGGGTGTCGCAAAGACTGGATCGACCAGCGTCGCCAAGTGGTCTGCGATCAGCACCTTTTTAACGAATCCACGAAGCAGCTGCGCCAGTCCCGAATAGAACTGAGTTGGCTGTGGCTGCAGCATCCGCGCTAACTGTGGCAAGAATTCGGATGCCCGTACGATAGGTCCGGCAACGAGCTGCGGAAAAAACGCAACATATAAGGAAAAGTCCAGCAGTCGACGGCAGGGGGCGAGAGTGCCGCGGTAGACATCGATCGTGTAGCTAAGTGTTTGAAAGGTATAGAAGGAGATCCCAATCGGCAGGATGATCTCCAAGTTGCCGGCATGGAGTCCCCACGATTCCAATAACGACTGCGCCGAATCGATGAAGAAGTTGTAATACTTAAAGAACCCGAGCAGGCCTAAGTTGCCAATCAAGCTGGCGATGAGCAGCACGCGGCGGAGCGGTCGGGCATGGGTGATCCCTAGCAGTCGCCCGATCGCATAGTCCCATAAGGTTGAGATGATCAGTAGACCGGTGAAACGCACATCCCAATAGGCATAAAAGTAATAGCTTGCCAGCAGCAGCAGCGCTTTGCGTGCTGTCGGCCGCGACAGTCGCCAACTGACCGCGACGACGAAGGCCAGGAACAGGATGTATTCAAGCTGCGCGAAGTTCATCGGCTCGCCATCTCAGCCACGGGAGGTGTGAGGCGAGACAAACGTTCTTGGGTCGCAGCGACGATTGCTTCGGCAATCAATCGGTTCCCGTCTGCGTTTAGGTGGCCGGAGCCCGGCTGCCCGTTGTGAAACCCGCGTGGCAGACGCCGCTGAGTTTGCCAGAGTCGCACGAAGTCGTCGCGGAGATCGACGACGGTGATCTCCGCTGCTTGCAATCGCTCGCTGATCAACTCAAACAGCGGATCGTCGGCGTGCGCCGTGGAAAGGGGCCGCGACAAGCTGGGCGTCGCCGGGGCATACACGATCACCAGCCGCTGGCGATCTTGCTGCGCCACTTCGCTGATCGCGGCGGCGACCGTGGGTGCGAGTGCGGCACGCTGTTGGTCAATGGTCAGCGACGGGGCGGCTAAGTCTGTCGGCTCGCCGGCTGGCGGGGCAGAGCGTGGGCCGAGCCGAAACTCCAATTTTCGGAGACCGCCACTCTGCGGATCTCGCAAAATGC
>CALELC010000692.1 GCA_937904535.1 uncultured Planctomycetaceae bacterium | reverse complement strand
AAGGCCTGGGACCGTTCGATCTGCCCGACCGTGATTTGGTCGTGGTCGCGGAGGTCGAGACCAATAGCTTGCTTCTGAGTGTCTCGCCGCGGTTGTACACCGATGTGCGGCGGTTGATCGAGAGCCTCGCTCGCCGGCCCCCGATGGTGCTGATCAAGGTGGTGATCGCCGAAGTGCTGTTGGATGACCTGTTTGAACTCGGCGGCGAGATCGGTCTGCAAGATAGCTTGCTGTTTGACCGTGGTCGGGCGTTAACCAATCCCGGTGCCGGCACGCCAGGGTTCAACTTCAACAACAACGGCACTTCAAACGTGTCGGCAATCGACCCCGGCACGGTGGCTTCGCGTGCGGTCAGCACCTTTGGATTGGGGACAGCCAGTTCGACAGCCGGCTTCGGCGGGTTTGTGCTCAGCGCTGCCAGCGATTCGTTCAGCTTGTTGTTGCGGTCACTGCAGAACGCCAACCGCGCTCAGATCCTGAGCCGGCCGCAGATCATGACGGTCGACAACAAAGTTGGCTTCATCAACGTCGGTCAACAGGTCGCCCGCGTCAACGGCCTATCGCAGGGCACACTCGGCACCCCGCCGATCCTGAACGTAACCGACGTGGAAGTGGGTCTGACACTGGAAGTGCTGCCTCGGGTCGGTGCCGACGGGATGATCTCGATGCAGATCGTTGCTCGGCGTGCCGAAGTCGATCGCACCCCCGGCACCGGCACGCCGATCGGGACCGACCTCAACGGGGTGCCGATCGTGGTTCCCGATATCAATGAAACCCGTGCCGAGTCGACGATTGTCGCGTACAGCGGACAGACCGTCATATTCGGTGGTTTGATCCAGAAAAACCGAGCCAACCTGTCGCGGCGGGTGCCGTACCTGTCCGAGATTCCGCTGGTCGGCGTGATGTTCCGCTTCGACCGGGAAAGCGAAACGCGGTCGGAACTGCTGATCGTCATGACACCGATGCTGGTCAACGGCGACGAAGACCTGGAATACGTCAAGCAAGTCGAATCGAGCCGCATGAGCTACTGCTTGGCCGACGTCGTGGAAATGCACGGCGATGTAGGGCTCAGCGGTGGATATGGGCTGTGGGGACCGGCTGTCGGACCGACGATCTATCCCGACTTGCATCCTACGGTCGACCAGTTCCCCACGCTGATCGATGGCGAAGTCATCAACGACAAGCTCTATGGGCCGTCGACGATGATCGAGTCACCGCAGCCAGGGAGCGTGCCTGGCCAAGTGGAGATGCTGACACCGCCGCAGCCGTACTATCCGCAGCAGTCGAACGTGGCTCCCGGTGCGTACCCGCCAGGCACTGACTACCCGCCGAACCCGGGCTACGCCCCGGGAGGCGGCTATCCACCGGGTGCCGCTTACCCGCAAGGCAACGGTTATCCGCAGGGCAACGGTTACCCGCAGAGCAACGGCTATCCACCGGGAGCAGCAGGCCCGCAGGGTGTGCCTCCGCGTGAACTGCCACCCGGTGGCGTGCCAGCACCTGCTCCCGGGGCGGTCCCAGGATCGGCACCGGCAACCGGTCCGCAACAGCTGGAACAAGCTTGGCGCGGAGCCTACCCGCCAGCTCAACCGGGAGTCGCTCCGGCCGCCACATCCACTCCCGCAGGGACGAACCCGCCGGGACGCTACGTCAAACCGGCTGATTTCAAGTTCATCGATGGCAATGCCGCCGCCGAGCTTTCAGGATATGCAAAATGAAGACAGTAACGACCTATTTGCTGCTCGCTGCACTGCTCTGCTCGACGGTCGTCACGTCCAGTGGATGCACCAGCTCCGGCCCGAAGGGCTCATCGAGCTGGAACATGCCGTGGAGCAAGAAAGACAAACCGCCGAAACCGTATCCCAACCCGGTGAAGATGGCGGTGACGTGGACGCCCGACACGCTGGTGCAAACCGGCCGCACTCCGACCCGCGGCTTCGGCGGACGTTTGTTCTTCTACGACGAGAAGACGCGCCCGGTACCGGTGGAAGGCGACTTGACCGTGCATGCCATCGCTGAAAACGCTGATGGATCGATCGGCGAAGTGAAGCGTTATCACTTCACTCCCGAACAATTCACGCAGCACTTCAGCCAGTCCGACCTAGGCGCGTCCTACAGCATCTGGATTCCGTGGGACGCGGTCGGCGGCGAGCAAATGCGGATCAGTCTGGTGCCTTCGTTCCGCACCGTCTCGGGACGCATGGTGCAGGGCGAACAGGCGCTTGTCGGTCTGCCGGGGCGCCGCTCCCAGGTCGAGAACATCGCCAAGCGACCGGACCCGATCGACCAGATGTTGGCACAGCGTGACACGGCTCGGAGCGGGCTGACGACGACGACGATTCCTGTCCGACGGGAAGGCGTGCCGGTGCAAGCGGGCCCGCCGATCAGCACCCCATCGGCCAGTACCGCGCTGACTCATGCCATGGCTGCCCAGAGCGGACCCGCGACCGGAACAGACTTCCCGGTAAGTAGCGAGAGCTTTCCGGTAGCCGGTCCAAGCTATCCTGCCGTCGCAATGACTCCGCCGGCTGCGGACAAACCTGAGCCGCGCAAGCCGATGCGACTGGGGGTCTCACCGGCGTCGGCGGAGCTGCCGCTGGAGTAACGTCTGGAGAGTGCGTCGATCCAGGCCGGAGGGCTCGCTCCAGGGCGTTACGAACGTCCGGCCGCGATCCTCCGGCTCGTTAGCAGCTGGGCGGCAGCCTCGGTTTCCCGCCCTCGGCCTTTTAGCGAAAGCGTTCCAGCAGCCGCAGTGGAACGCCGATCGGAATCACAACCACTTCTCCCAACACGGCCTTCGCTGTGGCGGTTGCAAAGCCAACTTTCGCCGCCACCATCGTCAGCGTCAGCTCGGCGCAAAAAGTCGGTTCGCCCACCGCGCCGCTGTCGGCATCGAGGCCGCTAGGCAAGTCGATCGCGATCCGCCGGGCTGGCAGCGCATTGGCCAGGCAAATAGCCTCGGCATACACCCCGCGCGGATTCCCCTGGGCGCCCGTCCCGAGCAGGCAGTCGACGATCAAGCTTGGTGTACCGACAGCCGCAGACAACTGCTGCGAATCGGTCACAACCGCCATCGGGATCTCAGCCAAGCGGGCAATTTGGGCGTTGACCGCCGCGTCCCCTGCGAGCTCGGCTGGATCGACCACTGACACAATCTGCACGGTTGCCTGGCCCTCACTAGCTGCCGCGTGCGCTAGTTGCAAATGCCGCGCGATCACATAACCATCGCCGCCGTTGTTTCCTTTGCCGCAGAGGATACAGATATCAGCGGGGGGATAGCGCGCGGCAATCACCCGCGCAGCCTCGCGGCCGGCGTTTTCCATCAGCACCAATCCGCTCATGCCGAACGATTCGATCGCCAGCTGATCGACCTGTCGGGATTCAGCGCGCGTCAGCGGACGACGGAGCAGTGTCAAAGCAATCCGCCGCGAGAGCGGAGCAATTGCTGGAGCTCATCGAGCTGCGCCGCAAGCTCGATAAGCGGCTTATCCCGCAGCGTGTCAAGCGAATCCTCTTCCATACCCAGGATCTGCTGCAACATCTGAATCTTGCCTGCCAGCGTTCCTCGTTCAACGCCTTGTTGCAAGCCTTCCTGAAGTCCTTCTTGGCGACCTTCTTGGCGGCCTTCTTCGCGACCTTCTTCGCGGCCTGCCTGGAGCGTTCCTTGGAGCATCCACTCCCAGTCCCGCTGCGCCTTTTCGCGTTGGTCGTACATCATTCGATCCTCCGTTCGTTCCGCGATCGTTTCAATCACGGAAATAGCCTGCTGAAACTCGACGCCTGGCAGCAGGCTCCGCAGTTGCTCAGCGTCATATTGATCCGCGTACAGCAGAAAAAACACCCACTGCTCAATCACGCTCGCTCGGCGGATGTCCGCCTTGTGCAAATTGTACTTTGACAACTCGACGGTGTGTACTTCGATCGTCGCTGGCAACTCGCGACCATGTTCAGGATCGCAGGGTCGAAATCGATGGTGCGCCACTTCGGAGCCAGGAAAAATCGATTTGCTCAACAAGCAAATCGATATCGCCGGTGAGAGGGCCAGGTAGTTGTCGCCTGAATGAAGTTGCGTCGTGTAGAGCGAACACGCATAGTAAACCAGCCGCTGCAGAAGTCCGCTGACCGGTGACACCTGCATCTCGATATTCATCCATCGGCCGTTTAAATCGCGCGCACGGATGTCGAGCACGATCAGCTTATCGTTGGCAAACTCTTGATAGTTAAAGGGGTTGAGAATCGTCACCTGCTCGATCGGCTCGGACAACTGTAGGATCGCGTTGAGCAGTCCAATCAGGACTTGGACATTCTCTGGACTGCCGAAGATCTTCTTGAACGCAAAATCGACGGTTGGCTTGATTCCCAGCGACATCGCCTGCTCCAGCAGAAGGGGAGTGGGACCACCTCTTTATGTTAATCGATTGCTGCCGAGCCAGCGTTTGTGCACTCAAGCCCCACTCAAGCCCTATGGCCGAGATTTGCCAGAGGATCACAATAACTACATCCCTGCCTTCCTTCCTTTGAGAGCAATTCATCACCGTGGTTCGATTTAGCAAAATGCATGGGGCTGGCAACGACTATGTGTACGTGTCGTGCTTTGACCAGCCGATTCCCGCCGATCCCGCTGACCTGGCGCAGCGGATTTCGCATCGCCGCTTCGGTGTCGGCGGCGATGGCTTGATCCTGATCTTGCCGAGCGAAGTCGCTGACGCGCGGATGCGGATGTTCAACAACGATGGCAGCGAAAGCGAAATGTGCGGCAACGGCATCCGCTGCGTTGCCAAGTACGTGCATGACCACGGGCTAGCCAGCGGCACCGACCTGAAGATCGAGACCGGTGCCGGGGTGCTGTCGTTGGCGCTGACACTCGGTGACGACGGCAAGGTCAGCGAAGTTACGGTCGACATGGGGCAACCGATTCTCGATGCCCCGCGCGTGCCGACGACGCTGCTGCCGGCGGGACCGGTGGTCGATCATCCGCTGGAAATCGCTGGCCAGACATTCCGCGCTACGTGCGTTTCGATGGGAAATCCCCACTGCGTGATCTTTGTCGACGCAGCAACGGATGAACTGGTCAGCGGTATCGGACCACTGATTGAACACGACAGCCGTTTCCCCAAACGCACCAACGTCGAGTTCGTCGAAGTCATCAGTCGCGGTGAAGTTCGCCAGCGGACCTGGGAACGCGGCAGCGGTGAGACCTGGGCCTGTGGCACCGGCGCTTCGGCGGTCTGTGTTGCCGGAGTCCTGACGGGACGGACGGACGAAGCGATCCTCAACCACTTGACCGGCGGTGATTTGCGATTGCGCTGGGACCGTGCGAACGATCGCGTGCTGATGACCGGCGGTGCTGTCGAAGTCTTCAGCGGTGTCTGGCCGCAGTCATGACACGAGTCCCGCCGGGCATGGTCCCTGAGCCGCTGACCGTTTCGCAACTCACGGCCTGCCTCAAAGGCGTGATCGAAGAATCGTTTCCGACCGTGTGGGTCGAGGGCGAGATCTCCAACCTCGCGCGTCCGCGCAGCGGTCACCTCTACATGACGCTGAAGGATAGCGGAGCGCAGATCCGCGCGGTGATGTGGGCCAGCACCGCCGCGCGGCTGCCGTTTGAATTGATGGAGGGGCAAGCGGTGGTCGCTCTGGGCAGTGTCGAGGTCTACGCTCCGCAGGGATCCTATCAACTCATCCTGCGAAAGATCGAGCCGCTGGGCATCGGCGCCTTACAACTGGCGTTCGAGCAACTCAAGGCACGCCTCGCCGCCGAAGGTCTGTT
>CALELC010000691.1 GCA_937904535.1 uncultured Planctomycetaceae bacterium | reverse complement strand
GGTCGTTGACGATCAGGCTGGGGGCAAGGCGGTAATAGCGGAAGCCGCCGCCGCCTTTCCAGTTCACCGCTTTGCTGATCCCTCCCAGGTCCTCGCCATCAATCACCTTCTTCAGGCGCGGGATGATGTGTGTGTGGCAGTGCTCGCCCAGTTCGACCATGATCCAGCGGCGGCCCATCTTGTGCGCAACAGCTCCGGTAGTCCCGGAGCCGGCAAATGAATCAAGAACAATGTCCCCAATGGTCGTGGAGAGTTCAAGACATCTCTTGATTAGCGCCTCGGGCTTCTTTCCGTTCGGGAACGAAACACCACCCTCGTTATGCAAGTTGTTCGATAGCAAGTCATCCCAAAGATTCGTTAGTGGTGAGGCGGTCGTTGATTTACCATCAATGACGCGAGTCTTAGCTTTGTAGAAGACTAGCTGCTCGCCACCGAGGAAGTAGTAGTCATCCTTGTCCTCTCGCACAGATCGATAAACCTTGGTGCGGTCAGCGGTTGATCGAGCAAGGGCATCTCTCGCCGACTCATTGACATCCTTGGGAGCAACCCGTGCGGTACGAACGACTCGATGGGCGTTGGTCACGACAAAATCGGACAACTTGGCTTCGAGCTTATCTGCGAATTTCGCTTTGGCATCATCCCACGATTGAAGGCTGTTGCTTCGAAGGAATGCCTCACGAAGCCCGATAAGGCGCCAATCTTGGAAATCGTCCTCATAGTTCTCGATGAACTTGGAGTACCTGTCATCGCGAGGCCCGGGAACGTAGACTCGGTTCGGGGACCAGACATCCTTATTTTTCGCGTAATAAAGAATGTAGTTATTTGTCGTTACAAGCCCTGGGTTGATGGCTTTCGGCCCTGAAGCCGAACTCTGCTTGAAAGTCACTACCCCGATTCGATTACGCCGACCGAAAACTTCGTCAAGCAACGCGATCAGGTAGCCAAGCTCGTTGTCGTCGATGTGCACGAACAGTGTTCCATCCTCAGACAGTAATCGCCGAATCGACTCAGCGCGATCACGAATGAGGCCAAGCCAGATGGAGTGCTCATACCCATCGTCGTAGTGTTCAAACGCCTGTTGCGTGTTAAATGGCGGATCGATGTAAACGCACTTCACCTTGCCGGAGAATTCCTGCTCCAGCGCCTTCAGTGCCAGCAGGTTGTCACCGAAGATCAGCCGATTGTCGAAGATGTCGTTTTCGCTCACACGATGCTTGGCGTGATACGACTTTTCCGGATCTTCCAGCAGGATGCGCGGCTCCAGCTTGGGCCGCTTTTCCTTGCCGATCCAGGTGAGTTCTAGTTTTTGCTTACCAGCCATTTTTAAAATCCCGAATCTTCATCTTGAGCATCTTCAGAAGGCTGCACTTGCTGCCAGTCATTCGCGATGCCCCTCCAATCCACATTTCGCTCGACCGTGTTGCCGTCGAGGCCTTTGCCTGACCACACTGCCCAGAAGTCTGGATCGTCCGATTTCGGACGGTGGTGCTCGGGCAGTGCTCTCATCTGTACCAAAACCGGCAGCTCCGATGCCCAGCCGAGCAGAACGGCGTGACGGGGGGGAAGCGACGGCAGGTCGCGCAGCAGGCCTCGCAGGTTGTCGGGCACGAGTTTATGCACCAGTTCCTGATCACGGTCGTTGCTGATGCGATGCAACAGATAGCTATTGCACTGCGAGAGAACGGTGGGTGACAGTTCGCTTGGACGCTGCGAGGAGAGCACTAGGCCGAGCCCAAACTTGCGACCCTCACGGGCGATCTTCTCGAACACCTGGCAGCAGATGGTGGCAGAGTTTTGATTTTCGGCGTCGTCCTTGTAGCGCTTGATGAATGTGTGCGCCTCTTCCATCACCAATACGGTAGGCAGAGTGTTGCCGTGGTTCAGCCTGCGGTAACGCTGCAAGGCCTCCAGCGTCATACGGGCGATCACCGCCGTGATGATATGCACCACCTCCGCCGGCACCAGCGAGAGATCGATGACGGTAACCGAACCGTTCGATGCCTCGCTGTCGCCGATGTAGTTTCGCAGCCAGTCGTCCAACGTGAGATCTTGGTTACTGCCCGAGACGATCTTCATGCGGCTGTCCGACAGCAGGGTGCGAATGCGCATTTGCATGGTCTCGACGTACTCGGAGACACCGAGCAGTTCGGCGGCGGCCTCGACGCTGCGGAGAAGCTGGTCGCCGGTGAAAGGGCGCGGTACATCGGCGTCGATCGGGAGGATATCGGTGTCGCTGCCGCCAAACACAGAATGCGTGCTGCTTAGTATGTCTAGCAGGGCGCCGATCTCTTGAGGAGTAAAAATTACTGGCCAATCTCCTCCATGTGCAGCCAAGAGCGTGGTGATGTGTTGGATCAATCTATTCAACGCAGAGCTCTCCGCGGCATCGAAGGAAGCGTTGTCGGTCAAGCCCTCCTTCCATCGGATCAGTCGATCCCGGAAGCCTTTTACAGGGCCAGGACCTCTAAACGGGCTCCCCGAATTTCTCTCGATCTGAATCGCCGAAACGAGCGTACGCAGATAGCGACGCATTTCATGGCTTGGCGTGACTGTTGCGGTGAACACGCCATCACGGACTGATCTGAGTGCCTGCACCAGCGTCGGCCGCTGGGCCTTTGCGCTCGCCTGGGTGAAGGCACTCCACTCGGCGCTATTCCAGAACCATAGAGGCACCTGCAGTTGCTCGATTCCATCGCCGGGCTCAACGGCATAGACGCGTACCTTGCTCATATCGCGGAAGGTGTTGGCGTACTCACCGTTGGGGTCAAGCACGATGAAGCGTGCATTGGGGTCTTCGCCCCCGCGAGCTTTTCGGGCTTCGTCCATGGACCAGCGGATCAGGCCTGCCACTGAGCATGATTTGCCACTGCCGGTGTTTCCCAGTACCGCCAGATGGCGCCCAAAAAGCCGATCTGGATCGACCATCACCCTGGCATTGGCGGCCAATGGGCTGCTGCCTATCAGCACTCCCCGGTTGTCGCCCGAGTCGACGATGGAGCGCAACTGGTTTTGCGTGGGCAACAGCACCGGAGCACCGACAGTGGGGTAGCTCTCGACACCACGTCGGAAACGGTAGACCTCCTCGCCTTGTGTATTGCTGCCTTCGCAGATGAGACAACCCAGCGGATTCAGGCTCATCTTGCGCAGCGGGTAAGGCAAGTCCACCAAACCGAAGTCCTGCAGTCCTTTGCGCTTGGGGTACTGCGAGCGCTCGATGGTGATCCATTCGACCTGAGCAACCAGGTGCCCCTCGTCGCTGGGGATCAGCACATAACCGTTGATACGCGGAAACGAGCGCGGCGTACCGGTATTGAGTGCCACACCGTCGGGAGCATCGATGTCCAGCAGCACCTTGATTTCGTCGGGAGAGACGAAGTCGATGCTGCCGATGCGCAGGGAGTCGGCATAGGCCAGCGGTGACAAGCTCATACCAGATCGCTCCCGTCGAGTGCGCTAGCCTCTGCGGCAGGGGGTGCGGCAGGCGGTGGCTCTGCCCCCATTCGCTGCTTGAGCAGTTCACTCATGCGGAAGGTCGTCTTGTCGATGGCTGGCTTGGGCAGATAGTTCTCGGTCAGCGTGGTCAGATCCGCCAACGCTGGGCCAATCAGCAAGCTGATCTGCGATGGCCTGCCTAATTCCTGGTAGGTCTGCATGATGCGACCAAGCCGATCGTCGTATGAGATCACCACCAGATGCGTCGAAGGGATGGTGAGCATGTCACGGATCACGCGGTTGATATGCTCGTCACCAAAGCTGTAGCCATAGGTCACCAATGTGCTGTTTGGGCGGCACACAGCGGCCGCTAGATCACGAAAAAGCTCAACGTAGGGGTAGTCGGCGGTTTCCCTATCCTTTGCAGCGTTGGGATAGATCATCAGTTGGTGGGCTGTGACCGCGCCCATGCCCGGCACCTTTAGATAGGGTTCGACGTTCTCTGCTCCAAACGGCAGGCCGATACGGCGGACGTCCTTGCCCACTTGCACCCAGTCCACCGAACCGTGCAACTTGGTGTAGCGAGCCACGCCTTCCAGATAGCGCGGCTCGCCGCGAATACCGGGCGGGTTGTAGTGCATATCCAGATCCAGCCGCGAAGAGCGAAAGATCGGCATGAGGTTGCCCAGAAACCGGTCCAGTAGGTGCAGGCCAGCCAACTCCGCCCCAGCCTCGATCAGCCGGTCATAGTTGGTAGTGAAAATATTCAGACGATCGCGTACCCCGGTGCGGCTGGCAAAGCTCATCAGGAAGGTGACCAGGGTATTGAACGCCTGCTCGCGCTTTTTTTCCTCGGCCGTGGCAATTCTCGCTTCGCTGCTCAAAATAGACTGCGCAAACGCCTGCATGCCGCTCTGCAGTTCGTTACGCAGAGCGTCGGCCTTGCTGTCTTGCTGCAGAATCTCAAGGCCGCGCAGCAGTTCGTTGGCAACGCGCAGTTGATCTTCCAGGTTACCCTTCTTACGCCCGGCCGCTTCCGCTGCTTTCTCTGCTGCTTGATCGATTTCGGCCTGGTGATTGCTCAGCGTCAGTTTGTCCATGCCGGCAGCAGCACCTTCCCCCACGGCGAGGTGATGCACGGCATGGGTGAGTCCGGCGCCTGCGAGTAGCGAAAGATGCTCGGATTGGAACAGTGCGGTGAGCCAAGGCTCGATCTGATCGCGTAGTTTCTTGAGGCCAAATTCTTCACCAGCCCATGACGCATCGTAACCGTCACAAATCTTGAAACTGCCTCCTTCGGCCCCTTTTTCAAAAAACACTGGTCGATGGTCATCACGGACCTTCAAGATATTGGGGGGCATTTTCTCGGCCTTATCGGACATCATTTCAGCTCCCATTCGACAGTGAACAGCCTTCGCTCCTCGACCTGCTGCTGGAGCTGCGCTTCAAGCTGACTGATCAATTCATTGCGCTGCGCCTCGACTTCGTCCTGCCGGGCAAACAGCTCGCGGCGCAGCTTGCTGCGCTTGCCTTCCAGTTCGCGCTGCTTCTTCTGCCATGACAGCTTTTCTTCCAGCGTCG
>CALELC010000690.1 GCA_937904535.1 uncultured Planctomycetaceae bacterium | reverse complement strand
CAGGCCATCGTGGTTCCCATCCAGACGGCCAGTGTTGTGTTGACTCGGTCGACGATCGCCGCGTTGCGGAACTCTTCGTCGTCGGTTCCACCTTCGTTGTTGGTCAGCGTGTTGCGATGGAAGGCCGTAGCAATGAGCTGTTCATCGCTGGCGTTAGGCAACAGGTCCCCGGCGATCTGCTCGATGGTGAATTGATCAAACGGCTTATTGGAATTGATCGCATCGATCACGTAGTCACGGTACAACCAAATGGTTCGCGAGGGATCATCGGCGTAGCCGGCTGAGTCGGCATAGCGGGCGAGATCGAGCCACATCCGAGCCCAGTGCTCACCATAGGCTTTGTCGCATAGCAGCCGATCGACGAGTTTTTCGTAGGCCGCCGGATCGGGATCGGTGACAAACGCGTCCACTTCTTCAATGCTCGGCGGCAAGCCCGTCAAGTCGAGAAACAAGCGGCGGACAAGCGAAGTGGCATCGGCCTCCGGCGATGGTTTCAGCCCCTGTTGTTCCAGCCGCTCCAGGATGAAGTAGTCGATTGGGGTACGCGGCCAGTTGGCATCAACGACCTGCGGCAATTCGGGGCGCACTGGCGGCACGTAGCTCCAGTGTTGTGCATAGGGTGCTCCCTGGTTGATCCACTGGCGGAGCAGTTCGATTTCAGCAGGCGTCAACTTATGGCCGCTTTCCAGTGGCGGCATGATCACGCCTTCCTCGGTCGATGTGATCCGCTCGACGAGCACGCTGGCGTCAGCATTGCCGGGCACGATCGCCGCATGGCCACCGAGATCTGCGAGTGCTCCTTCGCGTGTGTCGAGCCGGAGGCCGTCGATCCCGCCTTGGCGTTCATGCGGATCGGGGCCATGACAAAAATAGCAACGATTCGACAGAATCGGCTTGATGTCCCGACTGAAGTCGATTTCAGCGGCGGCGGAGCGGCTGATGCCGATCACCAGGCAGCACGTTACGAGGACAGGCAAGCGGAGACAGGGCAAGGACATGTGACACGGGTCCTGAGCGGCAGGAGGCGGGCGGCAATCGCTTATGATACGCGATTCACCCCTCGAATGAGCAAATTGTCTCCGTTGCAGCGGGATTTTGGCCGGCGAGTCCGTACTCAGCGTTGCCGGCCCACTCAGCTGCTGGGGCACATCGGCCGTCACGCTGCAGTACAATCCTCCGTTCTTGACTTGCCCCTTTGTCTTCCAGGAGATTCCAGTGACTGTTCACCTGCTCACGGCTGTCCTACTCACCAGTTGTCTCATCGGGATGGCAACGGCGTCATCCTCAGCCGCGAAAGAACTTGATGTGTGGCTCGGCACCAGCGCTGCCAAACCGAGTAAAGGGATCTACCACTGTACGTTCAACACCGAAAACGGAAAGCTTTCGGAGTCGCGACTAGTTGCCGAAATCAGCGGTCCTGGGTTTTTAACGCTGCATCCCAAACGGCCGATGCTCTACGCGGTCGGAACGCTGGAAGGCACGCCGAGTGTGGTCGCGTACCATATCGGGAAAGATGAGGCGGGGAAACCGAAGCTTAAACTTGTCAATTCAGCCGCGATCGGCGACGGAGGTGCCGCGCACTTGGCGATCGATGCTACCGGGAAAACCCTGATCACGGCTCAGTATGGCGGCGGCTCGGTCGGCGTATTTTCGCTCAAGGACGACGGCTCTTTGGGCGAGCGAACTCAACTCATCAAGCACCAAGGCGGTTCCCGCGTGGTCGAGGGACGACAGGATGCTCCCCATGCGCACTGGACCGGTTTTTCGCCGGACAACCGGTTCGCGTTCGTCCCCGACCTAGGGCTCGACCAAGTTGTCATCTATAAGGTCGATGCAGCAGGTTCCAAGCTAACGGCGCACGGACACGGCGCTGTTCCCGGAGGTGGTGGTCCTAGGCATATGCGGTTTCACACCGGCGGCCGATGGATCTATGTGCTCAACGAACTCGATCTGAGCGTCTCGGTGTTCGACTACGATGCGGACGCAGGAACGATGACACTTAAACAGACCATTCCCACAGTGTCGAAGGAAGAACTGGCCAAGGAACAGTTCACCAGCGGCGCGGAGATTCTCGTGCACCCCAACGGCAAGTTCGTGTACGCGTCCAATCGCGGGCATGATACCGTGACGGTATTCGCTGTTGATGAACAAACCGGTGAGCTGTCGGTCGTGGAACTTGAACCAGTGCGTGGAGCAACACCGCGGAACATCAATCTCGACCCTGCAGGCAAGTGGCTGCTCGCCGCTGGCCAAGACTCTCATACCTTGGCCAGTTTTGCAGTGAATGCCGACAGCGGAGAACTCACCTACAATCGGAGTGTGGTGACGGTGCCCTCGCCGATCTGCATCTTGTTCGATGCGAGATAAGCTGGGGCAATCGAGGATTGCATTCCAGCGTCCGCAAAATGCCAACTCCTACTGCCCTCCGCTCGAACTCGTACGGGCGGCAGAGGATGATGGGATAACCGTACTTGGCCAAAGCCGCTCGTCCACTCGTTTTCTCAAGGCGATCGCCATGAATTCTGCATGCGTGCGACGTTTGATTTCTGCCTCGTTGCTAGTGGCAGTGACGGCAAGTGCTCCCGCAGCGGCGGAAGATAGGACTGGCTGGTATCCGTTTCAGCCCACAAACACGCCGGAGGCAGGAGCGATCGGCATGGCGGATTGGCTGGACAAGCCCGCCGGCAAACAGGGGCGGATCGAGCGGCGCAATGATCAACTGCTTTACAACGGGGCGCCGATCAAGCTCTGGGGGCTGAACCTTTGTTTTGCTGCCTGTGCTCCGGAAAAACCGCTGGCCCAGCGGCGCGCGGACTTTTATGCCAAGTACGGCATCAACGCGGTGCGATTGCACAAGTTCGCTGATGGCACAGGCTGGGCCGGCATTCAATCGCGCGAGAGCGCTGCTGAATATGATCCGCAGGGGCTGGACCGCATGGATTATCAGATCGCTTGTCTGAAACAGGCCGGCATCTTCGTCAAACTTTCGGCACATTTCGGCACCATCAAAATGGGGCCAGCGGATCGCCGCGATGTGCCGTACATGGACGAGTTCGGCAGCTTCGAGGGACGCCGTGACCGGATCAGTGCACCTCACAGTGCTTTGTTCTACTCGCCCGAACTGCAGCAGCTCCATCTTCGGCAGATGACCAATCTGCTGGCGCATCGGAATCCTTATACCGGACTCACCTATGCGGAAGATCCGGCGATCTTTGCGATTGAGATCATCAACGAGCAGAGCATCTTGTTCTTCACGTCGATGCAGCCGCTGAAACAAAGTGCAACGCTGCGAGCCGACGTGGCAAAAAGGTTTTCCGTGTGGTTGCAGGACAAGTATGGCGATCAAGCGGGACTTGTGGCGGCATGGGGCGAGCGAGCACTGGATAGCTTTGCAAATGAGGGTTTGACGGATGGAACAGAAAGTTTGCAGCAGGGCAATATTTTGCCGCTAGGCAATCCTTGGTATTGGGAGCCTGAGCAGTTGGAGGGATCACAAGCCTATCGCAAGCAGCGTCTGCTCGACACGATGACCTTTCTGTATGAACTGCAATGCAAGGCTTATCGGCAATATGTCGATGCGGTGCGCCGGGCAGGGTATCAGGGAGAATTGATCGGGTCCAACTGGCAGGCTGGCAAGGGGCTGAGCCACTACGCTAACCTGCACAGCGACTATCAGGTGGGCCTGATCGATCGCCACAACTACTTTGGCGGGCGAAGAAATGACGTCGTCGATAATCGCTCGATGTTGTCTCAGCCTGGGTCCGGGATGCTGAGCTCAGGAGTCCAGCAAGTTGAAAATCGGCCCTTCATGCTGTCGGAATGGATTCATGTCTTTCCCAATGAATGGGGAGTTGAAGGGCCGGCGATCATCGGTGCTTATGGGATGGGCTTGCAGGGCTGGGATAGCTCGTTCCTGTTCCAAAACCGCGATCAAGCAACGCTGAGCCGTGTGCTCGGTGAGCAGGATTGGGATGTCACCGCTCCGCAAATCCTGGGGCTCTTCCCAGCGGTTTCGCGTCAGGTGCTGCGAAATGATGTCGCTCAGTCATCCGAGGTCGCGCAGCGGAAGGTGCACCTGCCGTCACTGCTGGATGGACAACTGGGATTAAAGGATCAAGTCGACCAAGGCGGTGATCAAAAGCAGTTTGAAGGCCAGCAGATTCCGGCTGCGGCGCTGGCGGCGGTGCGCACCGTGGTCAGCTTTGCCGAGCAACCCGAAGAGACTGCCGATTTCGATCTAGCGGCCTACGAGCGCGGCGGTGCCATCGAGTCGTCGACAGAGGAACTCCGTTGGTACCCGGGCCATCAGGGTTCCAATAGTGGATTTTTCACGATCGACACGCCACGCACTCAAGCAGTCGTCGGTTTTGCCAAAGGGGGCACCCAGCGGTTGCAGGATCTGACGATCACGTCGCAGTCGCCGTTTGCTGCGATCTATGTCACGGCCCAAGGCAAGCAGGACGATCTGAAAACGGGAAACCGCTTGTTGGTCGTTGCTGTAGCCCGGGCCCGCAACACCGGCATGCAGTTCAATCCGGAAGGCAATCGCCTGCTCGAGAAAGGCGGGCCGCCGATCTTGCTCGAGCCGGTCAAGGCAACGATCCAACTCAACCGAGCCGGAGCCAAGGTGTATCGGCTCGATCATGATGGGCTACCGACCGAGCACCGGCTGACGGTTGACCAAAACCAGTTCACTATCGACGGTGTGCGCGATCAGACGCCTTATTATCTAATTGAGTTTGGCACTGCTGATGACGAGTTAGAATGAACCTTGGCCTGAGAGCGGACCGGTTTAAGCGGCTTTGCGGATTGTCAATCGGCAACACTCTGGCGCCAAGCTGCTCGCCGCTTTCGACTCCGCGGTAAAATCCCGGTGTTTCCCTTCGCCGTCATCCTGTGGGAGCTACGCTAGGATTTCATGAATGACATGCCCGTGGACATCGGTCAAGCGACGGTCGACCCCGTCATGCCGAACCGTTAAACGGGTATGGTCGATCCCTAGCAAATGCAGGATCGTCGCGTGCAGGTCATAGCAGAATGTTTGCCCGCTGATTGTCTGGTAGCCAAATTCATCGCTCTGGCCGTGGGACACGCCGCCTTCCACACCGCCGCCGGCAAGCCAGGAGACAAAGGTACCGCCGTTGTGGTCGCGGCCAGTAGCGCCTTGGGTAAATGGCATGCGACCAAACTCCGTCGTCCAGACGACGAGCGTGTCCTCCAACAGGCCCCGCTGTTTGAGATCCTTTAGTAGCGCTGCCGTCGGTTGGTCGACTTGACGAGCCATGAGCGGCAGTTCAGAAACGATATCGGTGTGATTGTCCCAGTTCCCTTTGGCGCCTCCCGTGCCGCTCCAAACTTGAACAAAACGCACACCGCGTTCGAGCAGTCGGCGGGCGATCAAGCAATTGCGACCGTAACCGAACGTCGCTTCATCCTCGACGCCATAAGCTTGCAAGGTCGCCGTGGTTTCGCTCGATAGATCCAGCGCTTCGGGTGCGCTCAACTGCATCCGTGCAGCCAGTTCATAGGAAGCGATGCGGCTCGCCAGCCGTGTGTCGCCAGGGTGCTGCTCCAGGTGTTCCCGGTTGAGCCGCTGCAGCAAGGCGAGTCCCGCCTGTTCGCTCGCAGCGGTGATTTCTTGCACCTGCTGCGGTGGTTGCAGGTTAGCGATCGGAGTCGGCGAGGTGGCGTGAATCACAGTTGCCTGGTGCATCGCTGGCAGGAATCCAGCTGAAAAATTTCCGGTGTTGTTGTAAGGCAGTCCGCGCGGATCGGGCAGCACTACGAACGCCGGCAGATTCTCGGACTCGTTGCCCAACGCGTAGGAGATCCACGCGCCCATACTGGGAAAACCGGGTAGCACAAATCCGGTGTTCTGCATGTAGCTGGCCGGACCATGCACGTTGGTCTTCGAGGACATCGCCATCAGGAATGCCAGTTGATCGACACAGCCAGCCATGCAAGGGAATACGCTGCTGACCCAGCGGCCGCACTCGCCGTGCTGTTTCCAAGCAAACGGCGACTTCATCATCGCGCCGGGCGAACTGGTCACTGCGGTCTGGAGCCCGAAGTCGATCTTCTCACCGTGCCGCTTACTGAGTTCCGGCTTGTAATCGAACGTGTCCATTTGGCTGACGCCACCGTTCATGAAGAGCTGCACCACGCGTTTGACGCGTGGCCGATGGTGCAGTCCGGCGTGAGCCGAGGATGACGTGAGCGTATCTGCGGCAGACAGCTGTTCGTCGGCCAGCAGCGCCGCCAGTGCCACGCCGCCCAGTCCGCCGCCGGCTTGCCAAAGGAAGTTGCGGCGGTCGCCGTCGAGGGTGTGGTGGTTAGCTGGCATCCGACGGACTCTCGTCTTCGAAGTGATCAAGCTGGCAGGGAGCCTCAATCGACAAACATGAACTCGTTGGTATTGAGCAAATAGCGACAGGCGTTGGCCAGTCCATGTTCCTCAGCGTACTGCGCCACGGCCGCAGCTTCATCCGCGCTCGGCATCCGCAGCAGGATCAGCCGAAACGCTGCCGTGACTGCCGATTCGCCAGCCTGAGCCTCACGCTCGGCGCGGGCAGCGATCCGCTGGCTCAGGTGCACGAGCAGCTTGTCGTTGAGCAGCGACAGAGCGTGCAGTGCCGTCAGCGACTCCGTGCGCTGCGGCGTCAGCTGTGATCCATCAGGGCAGTCCAACGACTGCAGGAACGGGTCCGGCACCGTGCGGAACAAGAACCGATAGACGCTGCGGCGGCTCATTGCTGGTGAATCCACGTCAAAGTTGGCGTAGTCGACCACCGGGGTGACATGCACGCCGGGAGTCTGCAGGAACTGCCGCACCGATGGCCCGCCCATAGTTCGGTCGAGCGTTCCCGAAATCTGCAGCGCTGCATCGCGGACCGATTCCGCGTCGAGCCGCCGGCGGTTCATCCGCCACAGGAACCGATTGTCTGCGTCCCGCTCGGCCCGCGGCGAAGCATAGTCCGACTGCTGCCGATAAACGGCGCTGGTCACGATCAACCGCTGCAGCGACTTCAGCGATCCGCCGTTGTCGCGCAGTTCGACCGCGAGCCAATCAAGCAGTTCTGGATGCGTCGGCGCGCTCCCCATGTGGCCAAAATCGTTGGGCGTATCGACGATCCCCTGACCGAAGTGAAATTGCCACAACCGATTGGCGATCGAACGCCACGTCAGCACGTTTTGCCGGTCCGAGAGCCACCGCGCCAATGCCGCTCGCCGGGCGGCTTCATCCTGTGGCTGCGGCAGTTCGAATGTCGGTGACAACTGGGACACGAGCGCCAGGGCACCAGGCGTCGCCTCGCTCAGCGGTCGATCGATTTCACCGCGCTGCAGTATCTGCACCAACCTGGGCTGAGCGGCTCGTTGAAAGGAGCCGTCTGGCTCGAACTGGTTCGTACCGCAGTAGACCAGTTGCTGTGGCGGTAGCGCCGTGAGGTCGCGCTGGAGACGCTGCCCGAGCACGAACGCCGCCAGTTCGATGCGTTCGCTGGGACTGCGCAGCGCAGGCTGGGTCTGGAGGATGCTGGCGACCGCGGGTGGCAAGGCAGCGGTTTTCAGGGGCGCCGGTGAACCCGTGACCGACAGCCGCAGCCGACCGATCAAGTGGCCCTGCCCGTGCGACTGCTGGAGCGTGACTCGCAATCGCACCGGGCCAGCGAGTTTTGCCTGCAGTGCAAATGTTGCGGTATGCGTCTGGCCAATCTGCGGAAAAATCCCCCAGGCGGTTGCGGGATTGCCGTCGATCGCATGCGCAGCGGTCCAGCCCTCCTGATCGAAATCTGCGCTCACTCCACCCCATTCCAGCGGCACCGTGCCAAGCGACTGGTCGGCTGCCGCAGCTGTTGTCGGTGTTGCGATCACCGTAAGTTCGTTGAGATGCAAGTTCCCGTTGTCTTGCCGGCCAGGGCCGTTGTGCGGCAGGCTGGGATCGGCCATGACTTCCAGCCGGATCCCGGTCAACTCTGACAAATCGCAGTCGGCTTCAATGGTGTAGGTGTCTTGATCGGGTCGGTAACCCTGAGCTAGCAGCGAGTGATCGGGTTGGAGGCTCAGCACCGAGCCGTGCTCGCTGCTGAACTCTGCCGGCTCCAACACCTGCCACTGTGCCACCGTCTGTTGCCATTGTTGTTCCCACTGAGCGACTTCGGCTTGCACGCGCGGGAGCAGGAGTTCCGAGTCGGGGTGGCTGCGTTGTTGCTCGAGTTGCTCCAGACCGGCAAGGATTTCACGCCGCTGCTGAGCGACCTGGGGATCGGGATCGTAGGATCGATTAGCCTTATCGGTGCCGGCAAACACGGCCTGGAGGTTGTAGTACTCCTGCTGCGAGATCGGATCAAACTTATGATCATGACAGCGAGCGCAGTGGACCGTGGTGCTGATGAAGGTGCTGAGCGTGTTGGTGACGATGTCGTCGCGATCGAGGTAGTGACCGATTTGGCGGTCGAGCGAATCGGCTTGAATGTCGCGCAGCGAGCTTTCGTCCCACGGTCCGGCTGCTAAGAATCCGGTGGCGACGATCGCCCAGGGATCGTCGGGGAACAACACATCGCCAGCGACCTGCTCCTGCACGAAACGCTGATAAGGCTGGTCGGTATTGAAGGCCCGAATCAGGTAGTCGCGGTACGGCCATGCGTGCTCCCGCGGTCGGTCTTGATCGTGCCCATGGGACTCGGCGAAGTGCACCAAGTCCATCCAGTGCCGGGCCCAGCGTTCGCCGTACTGCGAGCTGGCCAATAACGAGTCGACGATCCGCTCATAAGCGTCGGGTGACCGATCCGCGACGAATGCATCGAGCATTTCCGGGGGCGGCGGCAGGCCGAGCAGGTCAAAATGCACGCGCCGCAACAGCGTTCGCCGGTCTGCGGCGGGTGAAGGCCGCAGGTCGTTGTCGAGCAGCTTTTCGGCAAGGAACGCATCGATCGGCGATGCCGCCCACCCGGCCATTTCCGCAGCAGGGATTTCTGGCGGCAGCGGCTTGACCAGCGGCCGATAGGCCCAGTGCTCCGGCCAGGGCGCTCCCTCGTCGATCCAGCGCTGCAACAATTCGATTTCGGCAGCCGTCAGCGGCTCGCCCTCGGGCGGCATCCGCTCCTCGGGATCGTTGGAGGCAACGCGGCGGAGCAATTCGCTCTCTTCTGGCCGCTCGGGCACAATCGCTGCGACCGAATCGAGCTGGCCGGTCGCCGCTGCGCGAGAATCGAGCCGCAGACCGGCTTCCGCTGTGTCTGCTCCGTGACAGCCGACACAACGGCTGAACAAGATTGGCCTGATTTGCTGGTCGAAGTCCACGGCTCCATCGGCGTGTGCCCAACCTGCCGGCGCTGCAGCCAGGCACAGCATCAACAATCCCAGCGAGATTTGGAAACCTACTTGTTGCCTCGCACTTGGCCTGATCGGTGCAAACTTATAGCTCAGGGAGTGCTGAATCATCTCGTTTCCATCGCTACTTATGAGAGAGCCAGTGCGAATTGGTTTTGTGACGACTGATTGTGTTGGTTGCGAGTTGGCGAGTAGTCATAGACCTGAACCGTCTTCTGATCCGCCCGAAACTCCAATAACCTCAGCCAGCCATCTCCGCCTTGGGGTCGCATCTGGAAATTGACGAGCATCTGATGCACTTCTTGCGCGCCAGCACCGGTGGAGGTTAAACGCCCCAACCCATCTCCGAGCACATGACCATTAAGCGTCATGATGAAGTTCGGATGCTGGCTCACGAGATGCGTCCAGAGTTCCTCGCCATCCATCACATCGTCGCCGGTGGCGCGAGCGATACCATAGCTGTGCGGGTTCCAGTGCTGCTGGGCACCGTACTTTGACCAGTCGTAGCGGGTGTCGTCGAAGTACATGTAGGCGTGTGTGATCAGGATCGCCGCATGGTCGCGATGCTTGGCGACTACTTCATTGGCCCAGCGGACGACATCGCGGCGGGGACCATACTCCAAGGCCAACACCAGATATTTACGGCCTTCGGCGGTGAATCGGTGATAGCTGTTTTCAATCCGCTCCGGCTCGCGATCATACGTTCCTCCAAACGTGGAAAACTTTCGGAACGCATCGACCGGAAAGTAATCGTTCATCCGCGTGGTCCGGTCGGTGCAGCGTCCGCCATCGCTGTAGTCGTGATTGCCGGGGACCATGAAGTAGGGTACGTGGCCATCGAGAAGCTGCATCGCCCGGGCTGCCTTCTCCCATTGCTCAGGCGTGTTGTGGTTGGTGATGTCGCCGAGGTGCAGCACGCAGGCGATGTTGCGCGACTCGCGGTGTTCGACAATCCATCGGGTTTGCGCCTTATAGATTTCAGGAAACTTCTCGCTGTAGTTCTGCGTATCCGGCAGCACCGCGATGCTGAATGCACTGGGACGTAACGCCGGCGGTTGGCCGTCAGCGAGCACCGCATCGGCATACGGATCATCAGCCCAAGCCGTCGAGCTATTCAGCCCAAGCAACACTGGCGTCGCCAACGCGGCCGCGCCGACCCGGAGGAAATCGCGACGCGAGAGTTCGTGGGTGGAGTTGAACATCCGCTGGTTCCTTAGTAGCTAGGACGAAGACGCTACGAGCGGCTCAGAAAGCATTGCATTGTACCGGGATTCACCCCTGGACGGGTGTCCCAGGCGGGTTGGGCCGATGATGCTCGAGAAGTCGGGAGAGCGGCTGCTTGGTTTGATTACAGCAGTTCGGCGGCGACGCTGTCGGCCATCAGAATGCCGGCTGCGGTCAATTGATGGTGGCTTCCGTTGACGCTCAGCCAGCCTTGTGCGAGGCAGCGAGCGATCCCTTCCCGCCGCAGTTCCGCCACGTCGACACCGGACTCGTGTTGAATGATCTGAAAGTCGATTCCATCGATCATCCGCACACCGAACGCCGCCCGTTCGCAGGCCCACTGCACCGGGGTGATCGATTCGGACTCGGCGGTCGGAGACTGGCCGGCGAGCATGCGGCGAATGTAGGTCGTAGGGCTGCGGTGATTGACCTCGCGGCGGCCGTCGACGAAGCGGGCTGCGCCTGGCCCGAAGGCATACCAACCGCGCCCTTGCCAGTAGGCGAGATTGTGGCGGCAGCGGTAGCCAGGCCGAGCGAAATTGCTGATCTCGTACTGCTCCAAACCTGCGGCGGCGGCGATTTCGCGCGCGTCCTGATACATCTGCAGTTCGTCGTCTTCAGTGCTCGATGTGAGATCACCGCGCAGCCGACGGCTCCAGAACTGTGTTCCCTTTTCATAGGTCAATGCATAAGTGCTCAGGTGCGAGATCGGCGAACTGACCGCTGCTCGCAGGTCATCGCGCCAAGCCGCCGGCGTTTCATCCGGGGCCGCGAAGATCAAGTCGATGGACACGTTGCCGATCCCTGCGGCAGCCAGCTCGATGGCTTGGTGAGCGATGCGGCCGTCATGGCCGCGCTGCAAGTGCTGCAGCTTGGGGGTCGAGAACGATTGCACACCGAGGCTCAGGCGCTTGACGCCGCGGCGGTGCAGCTGTTCGATCATCGCCGGCGTGATGTCTTCGGGGTTGGCTTCGGCCGTGACCTCACCGCCGGGTTCCACCGGCAGCCAGTGGTCCAGCAGGTCAAACAGCCGGTCGAGTTCCGCGGGAGGCAAGTGCGTGGGCGTGCCGCCGCCGATGAACAGCGTGTCGATGGGCCGGGGACTGCCGAGCTGTGCGAGTTCCGCCTGCAAGGCGTCTAGAAAAGGGACAGCCAAATCGTCGCGACCGGCGACGACCGAGAAGTTGCAGTAGCCGCAGCGGTGGCGGCAAAAGGGAACATGCACATACGCGCTGCGAGGCGTCGGCCAATTGCCTGCTGCTGGGGGAGCGTCTACAGCCATAACCGCAAGCGACCGCCAAAGGCGTCGGGGATTCGTTTTTCCACCCAGCGTTTGACTTGGGCGCTGCTGCAGCGGGTGCTGAAGTGGCTGGCGATGATCGCTTCGTTTTGAAACCGCTCGCGACGCTCCAGAAAATCATCCAAATGCATGTGCCCGTGCTTGTGAATCTTTTCGCGGCGGTGCATCGGAGCGACGAACGTCATCTCGGTGATCAAGATCTTGGCTTCATACATTTCCGGATTGTCGTCCAGGCCAGCCGGGGCGGTGTCACCGGTGTAGGCAAAGATCGGGATGCGGGTTTCCGTCGTGACTTCGGTGCCGGCCAGCCGCAGGTCGCGGATCTCGGGGCCGCTCAGTTCAAGATATTCAGGTTTGAGTTTTTGTCGCCGCTGCTCCACGAGAAAGCCGACCGACTCGACGGTGTGCCGCGTGCGCAGCGCGGTCACCAGCCATTCGCGACCAATCTCGATCTCATCGCCATCGCGGAGCGGTTCGAGTTCGCAGGGCATCGCGCCGCGATCGAGTTGCACAAACGCCTTGAGCATTTTCCAGCAGGGATCGATCGCCGATTCGGGCATATAGATCACCGGCGGCTCCATCTTCATCATCCGCCGGCGCGAGACGTACAGCGGCAGCGCGGCGATGTGGTCCAGGTGCGTGTGGGTGACGAAGCAGGTCGGCGTGCCGATGAAGTCCCAGGGCTGGCCGCCGAGGTCGAAGTTGAGTTTCAGTTCCGCGATTCGCCAGTAGGTTTGGACCGCCGCGCGCGACCACCCTTCGATCGTGTAGCCGTCAATCAGTTCGGATCGGAGGGGGACGTTTGCGACCATGAGGCGGCTGCGGGAAGAATCGTAAGCGGACGGAGTTTCAGCCCAGAGCCTAGCCCGCCAACGCAAAAATGACCACTCCCGGCAATACCCGACCACGCCGTTAAGATTTACACTGCGGCCAATCCCCCGTTTCCTTGCGCCGGAGTGTTTCCCAATGGATGCAGCCTCTGCTTCCTGTGGCCAGTGGGTCGAGATCGAGTTTGATTGTTTGCCGCTGCGGGCGGTGACGCGAGTCGATGTACCGGTCGACGCATCGCCGGCTTACGAACAGTTTGTGCTGCGCGTGAAGGCGGCGCTGGAAAAGCACGGCGCACACAATGCGTACTACCTCTATTCCGCCAGTTGCACGTTTCATCTCACCAATGATCCGCAACTCGGAATGATCCGCTATGCGGTTGAAGGGGTGGTGTTGACGGATGCCGACGATCAGAAAACTCGCGCCTGCGATCTGGCGATCAGCCTCGAGCGGGAAACGTGTCCGTGGCTGACCGAGCCGATCGTGGATTTCCTGGCCGAGTCGGTCAAGCACGCGATCACGGTTGAGTTTGACCGTTACATCCTGGCCGGTGACCTGGAAAAAACTCGCCAGCGAATCGAGAAGGTGCAGGCCGAAGCCGAGGCCAGCGGTGGGTTTATCGGGATGTATTTGTAGGTTCGGAACGCGGGATGTTGCTTGCGGAGGGACGGGCAAGCTGAAGCTTGAACTCCGATGGAAAATGGCAAGCTAAAGCTTGAACTCCAACGGACAGCGGCAAGCTGAAGCTTGAACTCCAACGGAAAATGGCAGGCTGAAGCCTGAACTCCAACCGTGGCTGAAGCTTGAACTCCAACGGAGGCGGCAGGCCGGTCTCCAACAGGGGTTAGGTTGATGGGGACGGGGCGAGTTGCTGCAAGATTTGT
>CALELC010000689.1 GCA_937904535.1 uncultured Planctomycetaceae bacterium | reverse complement strand
CCCGCAGGTTCGGCGTCACCGGCCGGCTCGGGTCAAACGTGTGGTAGACGCCGGTGCGCCCCCGGTAGTACCGGGCGAGTTCCGCCTTGGCGCGCCCCCAGTCGCCGGCGTCAACGGCCGCCTTCACCTGCCCCAGCACGGGAAGCGACAGGTCGAGCTTTTCGAACAGCTCGCGGTCGGTCAGCGGCGCACGCACGTCCGCGGCCGACAGCTCCGTGGCAGCCATCGCCGCCTGCCCGCTCGACATCAGGCCCGCCAAGAGGACCGGGACCACCAGCCCCCTTCGCCGCCCCCTGCCCCTTTCGACCCATCCTGCCATCGATGTCACTCCTTGCCTCAAGCCCTGCCACCGCGCCGCCCGGCAGGACGACGCGGCCTCCGGGAGCCCGTGTAGAACGTCACAGAGCCCATCCAGGCGGCACTCGGGGATCACCCGCGGAGACGCGCTCGACCGGGCCCGCTCGGCGGAGTGTACCGCGGCGGGCTTGGGGAGAGGTGGATCGACGACCGGGGAAGAACAGAAACGCCGGCGAACCTGATACAGCGTCCGTTTCAGCCCCCCAAAAACGAGATAAGCCCTGATTGCTCAGGGCTTTCTCTCAAGCGAGCGCGACGGGGCTCGAACCCGCAACCACCGGATCGACAGTCCGGTACTCTAACCAATTGAGCTACAGCGCCTTGTTTCGCTTAACTGTTTTTCAGTTGTGTGCGGGAATTATAGAGGCTGATTTCGGTTCCACAAGCCCATTGGGTTGAATCATTTTTGGGTTCCAAAAATTCAGCTCGCATCGCGTTCGCAATGTACAAATTAGACCAGATAGGCAATCTAGAACGATCACTCACAGTGAAATTCAGCGGTAAAACCGAGGGCATCCGAGCGAATCGGCACCTCCGTCCCCGCCAGTGAGCTACATGCCTCAGGAACGTCGGGTGCTCATTCCGAGCCGGCGAACTTTGCACCGCGGAGCTGGCGATGGAGTTTTGGAGCGACTTTTGGGTTCAGTCCTGGTTTTCGACCGCGCTGTTTGAGCTTCAGGACTACTTCCGGCACCTCACGAAAACCCAGTGGGGCATCGTCTCTGCCGGCTCGTTCCTGTTTGGGTCTTCTGCCTGCGGAGCGTCAAGGTTCGCGACTAGCCGCATTCAAGTCCTGCGGGCAACACCTACAGAGGGGAGCCAAAATCTCCAATTGACGGATGCACGCACATGCGTACACTGACAGTGGTCTGCGATCACTTTTTGCGGGCTACCGACTGCCGCTCATCTTGATGCGGCTTGCTGCGCAGTTGACTGTCGACGCTACGCTGAAGGAACTTGCCATGGGCATGAAAGGTTCGTTGGTTTCTGAGGAAGCCGCCACGCACGCTGCTGCCCCACCAGCTGATTCGTCGCAGGCAGACTCGGCGCAGACCGGCCAGAGCGATCCGCTGCGAGTATTGCGGCGTGACTTTCAGCTTGAGAACTTCAACCGCGGCCAGCGCGAAGTGATCGACCGTTTGCTCGCGGGTCGCAATGCGGCGGCCGTGTTCCCGACCGGCGGCGGCAAATCGCTTTGTTATCAATTGCCTTCGCAGATGTTGCCCGGCGTGACCGTCGTGATCTCGCCGCTGATCGCGCTGATGAAAGACCAGTGCGACGCGCTGGCCCGGCGCGGAATCGCGGCGGCGCGGCTCGACTCCAGTCTCTCGCAGCAGGAGTTTAGCGAGGCGATGCGCGGCGTCCGCAACGGCTCGATCAAACTGCTGTACGTGGCTCCGGAACGTTTCTTCAATGAGCGATTTCGCGCCTCGATCCAGGATTTGCGGATCTCGTTGTTCGCTGTCGATGAGGCCCACTGCATCAGCCGCTGGGGACACAATTTTCGTCCCGATTATTTGAAGCTCGCGGAGGTCGCTCGGCAACTCAAAGCGGAGCGCGTGTTGGCACTCACGGCCACGGCAACGCCACAGGTGCTCGAGGACATTCGCTTGGCGTTTGACATCGCCGCCGACGATGCCATCCGCACTCCATTCTTTCGCCCCAACCTGCAATTGCGGAGTAGCGTCGTAAGCGAGTCAGATCGCGATCAGCTGCTCTGCAAGTTGATCGGGGATCGCCCGAGCGGCCCAGGGATCGTCTACGTCTCGCTGCAAAAAACGGCTGAGGAGGTGGCTGAACTGCTCAGCGGGCGCGGCCTGGCGGCGCGTCCTTACCATGCCGGAATGGATGACGTGGTCCGTGCTCAGACGCAAAAATGGTTTCTTGATTCGTCCGATGGGATCGTCGTCGCGACGATCGCTTTTGGGATGGGAATCGACAAGCCGAACATTCGCTACGTCTATCACTACAACCCGCCGGCCTCGCTGGAGGCCTATGCCCAAGAGGTCGGCCGAGCCGGTCGCGATGGTCAAGACTCGATCTGTCAGTTGTTGCTGGTGCCTCAGGACCGCGTGGTGCTGGAGAACTTTACCTTTGGTGACACCCCGACGCGGCAGGCCGTTGGGCGGCTGCTCGAGGTGATCGCTGGCCAGGCCGAGACGTTTCACATCAGCCACTACCAGCTCTCGGCCGAGACCGATATTCGCATCCTCGTCGCCCGCACCTTGCTGACTTACCTGGAGCTCGACGGCTACATCGCCGGCACCGCTCCGCGATACGACACCTACAAGATCAAGCCGCTGGTCACGTCCAAGCAGATCTTGGCGCACTTTTCGGGTGAACGGCGCGACTTTGTCGGCGGGATGTTGTCGTGCCTGACAAAAGGCCGCACTTGGTTCTTGCTCAACATGGCGGTCGCGGCGCGGCGGCTGAACTGCGAACGTGAGCGGCTGGTAAAGGCGGTCGAGTATCTATCCGAGCGCGGCTGGATCGAAGTGCAGGTATCCGATTTGGTGCACGGTTACCAAAAGCTGCGATCGCTCGGCGACACGAAGCTGCTAGCTGACGCGCTGTACCAGCGGCTGGTCGAGCGTGAAGCGGCGGAAGTGGCGCGGTTGGACGATGTGTTTCAATTGGCGCAGGCCGATAGCTGTCTGGCGCAGCGACTGTCGCAGCACTTTGGCGAGACACTCGCGCAGCCTTGCGGGCGCTGCACGTTCTGTCTGGGTGAAGGCGAGTTGGAGATCCCGCCGATCGCGGTGCGGGGCATCGGTTCGAGCGCCAAGACGGCGATCCAGCAGTTGTGGAAGAAGTATCCCGATCACCTGTCCGATCCGCGCAGCCGGGCGCGATTCTTGTGTGGGCTCAGCGGCCCGGCGTTCACCCGCTCCAAGCTCAGCCGCGACTCAAGCTTCGGAATTTGCAACCGGGTGCCCTTCAGCAAGGTGCTGGAAGAAATGCGGGCGATGTGAGGGTGGTCACGAAACGGGTGCGGAGTGTTAGGATTGGGAGCAGTGCGCTGCGGATAGGCAGTGCTCGATTCCGCTTCGTTTGAACCTGGTTTTACCGCTTCCAACGCAACTGTACTTCGACTTGCCCCTTGCTCGCGACCGGTCCAGGCGGCCATCAGCAAGCGGCTGCGACGGGTGGTTCTGATTCATGGGCCTGCAAGACCGCGATTATTCACGAGGCGATTCCCAGGGCTATGGCGGCTCTTGGGGCCAATCCGGCGGAAGCTCCTGGGGTGAGTCGTCCAACTGGATGGGTGGCGGCGGCATCCGCACGGCCACGGTGACGCTGATCATCATCAACGTCCTGGTGTTCTTTGCCGACATGGTGCTCAGCGGCAGCGGCGAAGCCCGCAGCGTGATGGCCCAGTGGTTCGAGGTGCGGGCTGATACGCTGCTGAAACCTTGGACGTGGTACCGCTTCCTGACCTACGGATTTGTGCATTCCAATGACGGGATCAGCCACCTGTTCTTCAATATGTTTGGGCTGTTCATCTTTGGCCGCTCAGTCGAGGAACGCTTAGGACGCAGCGAGTTTCTGCGGTTTTTCCTGGCGGCGATCGTCATTGGCGGGATCGTCGCCTCGCTCCGCTGGATGTTGTTTGCAGCAAGTGAAGGCGTGGCGGCGTCAGCGCTTCCGGTCGGCACGATCGGTGCCTCGGGGGCCGTCATGGCGGTCACGATCCTGTTTGCGTTCTTCTTCCCGGACGCCACGATCCTGCTGATGCTGGTGATTCCTGTCAAAGCCTGGTTGTTGGCGGTGATTTATGTGGCGATGAATGTGTTCGGCGTCATCGGCGGAAGTGGCCCCGTGGCTTACGAAGTGCACTTGGCCGGCGCAGGCTTCGCGGCGATTTACCACCTGCGTGGTTGGCGACTCGATAGCTTTGCTCGGATGCCGGATTTCTTCAGCCGCCGTCCGAAACTCCGGCTTCACGACCCGGAGAAGAAGCTGGCCAAACAGGAAGCGGAAGTCGATCGGATCTTGGACAAGATCCAGCAGTCGGGGCTCGATAGCCTGACCAGCAGCGAACGCAAAACGCTGGAGCGGCACAGCCGGCTCAAACGCCAGCAGCGTTCGTAGTACGGGACACCGATCGGATTGCTGGGCAGCGGCTTCCGCTACTTGCGGAACTGGCCCAGCCGCTCATCCAGCGCGAGCCGCAACAATAAAATGCAGGTCGGCGAATGGGTGATCACGCCGGACATCACGCCCTGCACCGCGTCGGCCAGCGGCATGGTGACGTGACCGATCAATTCCGTCGCTTCCGGTTGGGCCTGTCCAAACGTCAGCCCGGTGGCAACAAACAACGCAGTCGGCGAGTCGATGCTGGCTGAAAACGCGTCGGTCGTGCCGAACGAATGCAACTGCTCCGCGGTGATCCCAAGTTCTTCGATGAGTTCGCGGTGAGCCGTTTCCGTTGCCGTGTCGCCTAGCTCGATCCCGCCGCTGACCCCCTCGATCGTGGTTCGGCCGACTGCGTAATGAAACTCTTCAGTCAGATGAACCTGACCTTGTTCGTCGATCGCGATCACACAGATTCCCGGCTTAATTCGCACGATCGCGTACGAACTGTCCAAGCCGTCGGGGCGGATGACTTCGTCGCGGCGAACGCTGAGCCAGGGGTCGTGATAGGCGGTGCGCGAGGACTTGATCTGCCACGGCCCGTGAGCGCGCGGCGGGTCATAGCTCACCGGAGGGTCAGCCGGTGACGCTGCCGGTTGTTCCGCCTGGCCACGTTCGGCGGGCGGCACCTGCTGCGCGGCAGGCGGTTGCGGTGTGGCGGTAGGCCGGCGCACGTTATCCATCATCGATCAAGGGTTCGGAAATGAGTCAGCGTGGGGCAACAACCAATACCGGTCCGCCTGCGCGTCGATTTGGCGGCGTCCGATCAGCCAGAGTTCGCTCCGCTGTCCCGTCCGTCGGTCCGCGACTCCGCGGATTTTAATGCGGATCGCGTCGGGTGACGGCAGGGACCGCGACAAAAATTGGGCGCCCCCCAATTGGAATCTCGCTTGAGGGTAAACAGGGACAGCCAATTGCGCAAGCGACCAGCGGTCCAGCGCCAGTTCATACCAACCGTCCTGTTCGGCGCTCGGCCGAAGAAACTCGCCAGCACTCGCGGGCAGCGAATCGAGGGCCGTGCGATGGACCTGCACATCGACTCGGCTGGTGTGCGGCGAGTAGAGCGACCACGATAGCCAGTGGTCCCAGTAGCCGGTCCGCTCCAGCAGCGGGAGCACCAGCGCCGTCAGCACCATCAGCTTGGCGGTCGTCCTCCCCACTCGCTGCCAGGTACCGACGGACGGCATCAGTGACAGCGACGGCTCAACTGGTTGCGGCCTGACAAACACGAGCCAGGCCTGCGCCGCCAGAAAAACATTCCACGCCAGCACCGCTTTGCTGTGCCCGAGTCCCAGCGGCCCCAGCGCCACCAGTAACAGGCTGTGCATCGCAATCGCCGCCACACCGGCTAGCCGCCGCGTCCGCGGAATCGCCAACAAGATCGCCAGTCCCAGTTCTGCCGCCGGCAAAGCGGCCGCAGCTAAGCTCAGCAAACCATCGGCAGGCTCCGTCCCGCGATCCAACCACGGCACCAGCGCTGCCACCAAATCGGGACCGACGGTGCGCAGGAACTGTTGGTCAAACTTTCCGAGCGCCGAGTAGGCGTAGATGCTGATCGTCAGCGCGATCAGAAACCGCCGTGCCGTCGCAGGCGGTAGGCAAGCAAACAGAATCCCATACACCCCCCCCTGGTACGCCCAAGGCTGCAGGCGGTGCTGATTGGTCAGGAACAGACACGCCAGCGACAACGACACGCCAGCAAACGCTTGCCACGGCACCTGCTTGCGGACCAGGATCACTCCCAGACTCACAAGCAGCCCGGCCAGCCCCACACTTTCCAGAGCAGCAATCATCGGCTGCCCAAGGGTCAGCAGCGGCACCCGCGGGAACTCAACGGCCGAGGCAGCCCATGACGGTAGCCACAGTCGCCAACTCAGCAGCACCAACCCCAGCAGCGCCGCAGCCCAAACGCGCTGCAGCGTGACCAGCCAAGGAGAGCACGGCGGAGGCTTGGGAGGAGTCAAAACAGAGGGCTCGCTGGGAAACGCTGGGTGGCTGAAAATCACTGGCCACTGCGAAGATCGATCACAGGTCACTATCATCCGGGTTGTTGCTTTCGGTTCAACCACAATCGACCACGAACGGATGAGGCGAGCTGACTTTCTGCCCGTACACGGAGCTTGTGGTGGAGAGGCGCAGGTGCTGAACAAAAACATGAACTCAACATCCATCGCTCCGCTCGTTGCCTGTTTGCTGACCGGCCCCACCCGCGCGGCCGTCGCTACGGTTGCGGTCGCCGGCACTCAGGTGGGCGAGTTGCTGGCTCGAGTCTTTCAGCCCGCGTCACCCGCTGCTGTCCGCCCTGGCCAAGTCCGCTATGGAACCTGGCACGGCGGCGAAAGCAGTGACGCAGCTGCGGAATCGGTGGTCGTTTCCCGCAATCCAGATCGCACAGGCCCGGCGAAGTTGGAGAGCTGGGAAATCCACTGCCACGGCGGCATCGTCGCCGCCGGCCGCATCCTCGAGGACCTGCGCAGGCTCGGTGCGGTCGTGCTCAGCGGTGACCAGTGGCGAGACTGGCACGGCGAACCTCTGCTGATACGTGAAGCCCAAGATGTGCTGTCGCGAACAACCTCGACCCGCACAGCGGCGATTGCCCTCGACCAGGTCCGCGGCGCGATGGTGCGGTTTGTCGAGCAGGCGCTGCACCGACTGGACGAAGCCGGCGAGGATGCTGTGGCGAGCATCGCCGCTGAGGCGGCAGACAGTCTGCAGTTCTCCGCCGTAGGACTGCATTTGGCTCAGCCGTGGCGTGTGGTGCTGGCCGGGCCGCCCAATGTCGGCAAGAGCAGCCTGATCAACGCTTTGCTCGGTTACCGCCGCAGCATCACGCTCGATCAGCCCGGTACGACCCGTGATGTGCTCGAAGCGCAGACTGTGATCGAAGGCTGGCCGGTGCGGCTGAGCGACACCGCGGGGATTCGCGAGGCGACCGACTGCGAGATCGAAACAGCCGGCATTGAGTTGGCTCGCGGAGAACTGGAGAGTGCCGATCTGGTGCTCTGGATTCGCGACGCCGCACAGCTGGCGAATACCGACTCGTTGCCCGTTCCCGAG
>CALELC010000688.1 GCA_937904535.1 uncultured Planctomycetaceae bacterium | reverse complement strand
AATTGAACGCATTATGATCCTGAGTGTAGACGTGCCCGTGATAGTGCACGTTCGCAAGCTCCGGTACATGCTGATCCCAACCGCTCCCCCCGAGCAGGAAAGTTGACTCTGGCAACAGGTGAGCTGGCTTAAAGAGAAACTCCGCGACGCGTGCCTCGCGGTCCGGCAGACGATTTCCCAAGAACCCAAGGGATGCCTCGAAACGCGGATCGGGCGGCGTCGGAAAGTGCGTTTCAGGATCAAGTGCATTGTAGATCGGAATACATTCCTGCGCACCGAGGTCGCGGTAGGTTGCAACGACGCGCGGCCCTCCGCCATAGGTCAGAACGAGGTCATACTGCGCGATTAAGCGAGCAAAAGGATCCGCTTGATTCTGCTGCACCCGCTCCAGAGTCGCGGGAGCATCCACATCCCAGAACAGCACGAGATTCTGGGGGCGTTTAAGTGCCAGCACCTCTCGCTCCAGCAAATCATCAAACACACCCACGCCACTGGCTTTGACGATCACATCCGCTCCACCGGCGGCCTCCAAAGCTCCATAGACCCCGCGGAGGCTGTTCTCATAGATCACTACCTTCGCCCACGAGGGATCTGCGATATCGCGGTGCTGCTGCCGCTCAAACGCGTCCGGCTCGTAAAAAGAGATGCGATGCCCACGTGCCGCCATCGCTCCTAAGATGCCACGGTAATAGGTGGCAGCACCGTTCCAATAAGCCGAGACGAGGCTGGATCCGAAAAAGGCAATGTGCATGTCAAGGACTCGCGGAAGCAGAAATGGATTTTGGACGCGATGAGTTCGGTGACAACGTCACTGCAGGTGGGTGGTCGTTGCGGGACGGCACAGATCCCTGCAGTTCCTCGCAAATTGACAATAGCTCCGCCACGCGATGGGCACAGGTGTGTCGCTGCCTAATGGTTTGTAGCCCCTGCTGCGACAACTCCCGCGCTAGGACGGGGTCGTGCAAAACATCTCGTAGACATTGCGTCATCTCAGTGGGCGTTTTTGCGTCCAGGTAATCCTTACCAGCAGTAAATAAACCCTCGCAGTCGTCCCAGTGCAGGCAGACAAGGGGTATTCCGCAGGCGAGTGCTTCAAACACGCGAATGGTGGGAATTCCCGAGATCGACTCTCGATAGGGACGCCGAGGAATATGCACGGTGACCTGGTAGCGACTAAATACCTCTGGAACTGCGAAGTTGGGCAACCAGCCACCGTACCGGATGTTGGCGTTTCGCAACGTTTGCAAGGCTTCCTTGGGATAGCGAACCCCATAAACGCTCGCACGCAACCGCAACCGCTTGACGGGATCGATGAGGCAGGAACGCAGTTCTTCGCTCCGTTCCTCATCACCCCAATTGCCGATCCAGACCAGATCACCTTCGAGAGATTCCCCCTTCAGCGGTCGAAACAGACGTGTGTCCGCTGCCTCGTGCCAAGTCCAGGCGCGGCCTGCCCAACCCTTTTGCAGATAAAGTTCCTCTAGCACTTTCCCAAATGCTAACACACCGTCGTACTCACTCAAATCATACTTAGCCATCTCATGCGGTGCGGTGACCGCCCGATGATGAGTGTCATGGAACAATAGCTTAAAATGACTGCGGCGACGAAGACTACCGATCTGCTGGACGAGCTCCGGCGGATTCCACTCATGAACAAGCACAACGTCGGCACCCTCCAGTGCCTCCTCGAGTAGGAGCGATTCGAAATCGTAGAAGGTTGTCTTGAGCTGGGGGTAGTGTTGTGTGAACTCCCGGAGCGGTTTGTCGCCATGATCGCGCCGCAGGTTCTCAAGGCTCCAACCATTCTTTGGCTCGTAGACGGCGACGTCATGCCCATTTGCCAACAGCTCTGTACAAACTCCTCGGAGGAAGTGCGCATTGCCGTGATTCCAGTCGGACACGAGCGAATGATAGAACATTACGAAACGCATGAAACCTTCCGGTCACTATCTGGTGAGTGAGTTGCCGCACAAAGCTGTTGATAAAGTGTCAAATAACTGGATGCCATGGAGTCTGGCAAGAACTTCGCCGCGCGCTCCTGAGCCGCAGCCGCCTGTTGGCTGAGCCGCATCGGGTGAGCGAGCAAATCATTGATCGTATCAGCAATCGCCTGCTCATCCTCCGGCGGAACATAAAGCGCCGCGTCGCCCCAAATCTCTTGCAAACTTGGAATGTCACCCAGCACTAAGGCACAGCCGTGTCGCGCCGCTTCCAACGGTGTGTAGCCAAACGGTTCATACCGCGCCGGCAGCGCGTAGATGGCGGACTCCGCATATCGCTGAGACAACTCCTGTGGCGTCAATCGCCCCAGATAGATCACGTTGTGCGAGGCGCTGAGATGCCCATCCGGATGCAAGCTGTCACCTGCCACCAGCACCGGGACGTCAATCGCCTTGGCCGCTCGCATCAACGCGGACACATTCTTGGCTTCATCCCACAGCCGGCCGGCCACCAGCACCTGCCGTTGTTTTTCAATTGTCGGTAGCGGTTGAGCTTGTCGCAGGCCGTTGTAAATCACCGCGGTCGGTTGCAGCGGCCCATAATGCAACTGCAACGCTGCCATCATCGCGGACGAAGGTGCGACCACCGCATGGGCTGCGCGCAGACCGGCTGTCACTGTTTTGCGATAGGTCGCCCATTCCTCGCCTGCCGGCCTTCCCCGCACCGCCTCGTGCCACGAGAGCACACAGGAGTGGCCGACGACCAGCACCGGCTGCGACCAATCAGCTGCGGCATGGGCATAGTCATTCAAGTGGACGAGATCCGGTTGCTCAGCAGCCGCGACGTCCAAGAGCCACTGACGGGTCCGATGCACGTCATCCCACGGATCTTCCATCCATTCGAGCTTGAATGCGCTTTCTCGCAGTCGCACATTACCTAGCGCAACAACCGCCTGCCGCTGATCGGCCGTCGGCAGACGGCCGGTACTGCAGAGCACAAACTCCACGTCATGCCGGCCGAGAGCCGCCATCAATTCAATCGCATACGTCCAGACCCCTCCGAGGGTATCAGCATTCATCAAGACCTTCAGCATGACTCATGACCCGGCATGAGGATGAGGGCCTTGACGAAGCTATCTGGTCGCTGACACGCCATGTCGAGCGCCTCGGCGAGGTGATCCAGCGGATAGCGATGGGTATAAAGAGCCTGCGGCTTGAGGTAACCTTGTGAGACCGCCTCGGCAGCCTGCTTGATGCCGTGCACATAGCGCTCGGGATCGCGCTCGTGAGCATTGATTACATCGATGCCATTCCAGTTCCACTGCTGCAGATTGACCTGCCGCAATCCGTCCTGGTGATAACCTGCGATAATCAATTTGCCGCGCACGCGGACGAGTTGTCCGGCAAGGTCCAGCGGTTCCTGGTGGCCAGTAACTTCAAAGACTCGGTCACACCCTTGACCGTTGGTGAGACTGCCGATTTGCTGCGCCGTATCTCCTGTGCTTGTCATTTGCACCGCCTGATCGGCTCCGCAGTTCTCGGCGAGTTTGCACGCCCATGACCGCCGCGCAACAGCGATGACCTTCGCTCCTCGGTGGCGCGCCAATTGAATCAGTAGTGCCCCCAGAAAACCTACACCCACAATGCAAACCGAGTGACCGGGGGAGACATCGGCTCGTTCAAAGACATTCATAGCACAGCCGAGCGGCTCACCGGGAAACGGTCCCTCCAGGTTGGGTGGCAGTTTGATGACCGCGTCTGCTGGAGCGAGATCGTGGGTCGCAAAGGCATGGTAAGAGAGCATCGCCACGCGATCGCCCACGGCCAATGAATCGACGCCCTCGCCGATCGCATCGATGGTCCCCCAACCTTCATGACCAGGCGATCCAGCGGGCAGCGGATACTCGAACCAGGGACGTCCCTGCCAGACGGGAAGATTCGACGCGCACACGCCGCAGCCATGCAACGCCACGCGGACCTGCCCCCGCTCGGGATCAGGCAGCGGTTGTTCGTGCAGCATCACGCGCCCCGGCGCTACGATCGTGGCGACTTTCATCACCTGATGATCAGGATCTCGTTCACGCTGCTGCGTACCGGCGCTCACTGCACTGGCCATTCATGACTCCGGTTGCCAATTCAAAGTGGTTTGAAATTTCGGGACAGTGGTCGTTCGATCTACCGAAGTCAACGATACCTAATCTGCACCGTGTCAAACGAGCTGTCGTTCATCAGCCGATATTGGCCTACGGCACCGCTAACTTGCGGCGGCAACCGGGTGCAAACTGCTCTGCAACCACTGGTAGAGTTGCTGAAGGCCGGCAGGTGGGGCCACCTGCGGCGACCAATTCAACAGCCGCTGAATGGCCCTCGTGTCCGATACGTAGTAGCGTTGGTCCCCTTCGCGCCAAGGAGCCGTATGAACCCTCGGCGCCGCACCATGAATTTCTGCCAAGAGTGCCACCAACTCACGCAGTGACAGAGTATTTGCGGGACCACCGCCAACATTGAATGCGCGACCAGAGGTGCCTTCGATCTGATCCATTGCGATCCGCATCGCGGCTACTAGATCTTCGACATACAGCAGGTCGCGAACCTGACAGCCATCACCGTAGAATAC
>CALELC010000687.1 GCA_937904535.1 uncultured Planctomycetaceae bacterium | reverse complement strand
CCTGCCATTCTCGGCAGGTCAAATCGCTGATTCGAGGAGCCCCGGCTTCAAGCTGTCTGGTCCGACTAGCTCGCCGCTTGGAAGCGGGTGGCGACGGCGTCCCAGTCAACAACGTTCCAGAACGCGTTGATGTAGTCCGGGCGACGGTTCTGGTAGTTGAGGTAGTAAGCGTGCTCCCACACGTCCAAGCCCAGCAGCGGAGTGCCGCCGATTCCGGCGATCGCGGCGCCCATCAGCGGAGAGTCCTGATTCGCGGTGCTGCCGATTTTCAGTTCGCCACCATTGACGTACAGCCAAGCCCAACCGCTGCCAAAACGTGTGGCAGCTGCATCGGCGAACTTCGCTTTAAACTCGTCGAATGACCCGAATGCCGAGTTGATCGCGGTGGCGAGTTGGCCGCTCGGCGCACCGCCCTTGTTCGGGCCGAGGATGGTCCAAAACAGCGAGTGATTCGCATGGCCGCCGCCGTTGTTGCGGACCACGCCGCGCTTGTCTTCGGGGACAGCCGATAGGTCAGAAATCAACTCTTCGATCGATTTATTTTCCAACGCTGTGCCTTGCACCGCCGCATTGACTTTGTCGATGTAGGCTTGGTGGTGCTTGGTGTGGTGGATTTCCATCGTCCGAGCATCGATGCTCGGCTCGAGGGCGTCGTAAGCATAGGGCAACTGCGGAAGGGAATAAGCCATGGCGGTACAAAGCTCCTCTGTTGTGACGGCATGAAAGTCGTTCGGTCAGCGTTGACCATGACACTGCTACGATATCGCTCCCCAGCCCTATTCGGAACCCGTCTGCCCTGAATTTCAATTTCGCCTCGCCCCCGTTTGCTGCGTTCAACCGGCCGTAGGTGGGCCGGTTATGAGTGATAGACGCCCTTGAAACACGCGGGTTCGAGGGACTTCATGCTTGCGATTGCTATCGGACCGGTTTAGGATGGTTGAGGGGTTGACAGGCGTCCGAGATTTGCTGTGTCGGCTCACCGTGGGGCTCGGTGCCCGCCGTGGTTCCGTTTCTATTGAGAGCGTGTTCGCGTGAGCCTTTCTGATATCGACCGGCAACTCCTCGACCGCTGCCTGGCCCATTCACCGCTGGCATGGAGGGATTTTGTGGATCGCTTTCTGGGGCTGGTGATCCACGTGGCCAATCACACCGCAACGGCGCGAGGAATCCAGCTCAACGACGCCCTGCGCGAAGATCTGGTCAGCGATGTGTTTGCTGAAGTTGTGGCTCGCGATCACGTGGTGCTGAGACGTTTTCAGCGGAATTGCTCTCTGGCGACTTACCTGACCGTGATCGCGCGGCGTGTGATCATTCGCCAGCTGTCTGCCGCTCGTTCGCGGGCTCACAGCGGACTGGCGCTGGACAACCACGCCCACGCGGATGGCGAGATCGCGCGGCTTGAAAATGCTGATGAAGTCTCGCAGCTCATGCGGCAGCTCAATCCCGACGAAGCTCAGATGGTGCGGATGTATCACCTCGAAGGCATGTCATACCAGCAGATTAGCCGCCAAATGGGCGTCAATGAAAACAGCATTGGCCCGGTGCTTAGCCGGGCCCGCTCCAAAATGCGAAACGCTGCTCAGCAGGGCTAGACCCGGTCGAGGTAGCGGTTGATCAGCGATTCGAGCATCTCTTGCCGACCGCTGACATTGGCGGTGACTTCGCCCTTTTCAAGCATGTAATTTTCCAGTTCGTGGAACGAGACTTCGCCAGCTTCGATCTTGGCCCCGATTCCGCTGTCCCAACTGCTGTAGCGGTCGCTTACGAACTTTTCTAGGGCTCCGTCGGCGCGGATTGCTGCGGCAATCTTCAGGCCCTTGGCGAAGGCATCCATGCCGCCGATGTGCGCGTAGAACAAATCGATCGGCTCGAACGATTCTCGGCGAACTTTGGCGTCAAAATTGACCCCGCCCGGAGCGATCCCACCGTGCTTGAGGATCATCAGCATCGTTTGCGTGGTCAGATAATAATCCGTCGGGAATTGGTCGGTGTCCCAGCCCAACAGCAAGTCGCCGGTGTTGGCATCGATGCTGCCGAGCGCATTTTGAATCCCGGCATAATCGAGTTCATGCATCATCGTATGGCCAGCCAACGTGGCATGATTGGTCTCGATGTTGAGTTTGAAATGTTCTAATAGGTCATATTGGCGGAGGAAGTTAATGCAGGCCGCCGCATCGCTATCGTATTGATGCTTGGTTGGCTCCTTGGGTTTGGGCTCAATCAAGAATTGGCCTTTAAATCCGATCTCCTTGGCGTAGTCGACCGCCAGGTGGAAGAATCTCGCCAGGTGGTCGAGTTCCCGTTTCATGTCGGTGTTGTATAGATTTTGATAACCTTCGCGTCCGCCCCAGAAAACATAGTTCTCACCGCCGAGGCGATGAGTGACTTCTAACGCCTTCTTCACTTGAGCGGCGGCATAGGCAAACACATCCGCATTGCAGCTGGTTGCGGCGCCGTGCATGAATCGTGGGTGGCTGAACATGTTGGCCGTACCCCACAGCAGTTTGACACCACTGCGCTGCTGTTCTTCTTCCAGAACGTCGGCAACTGCGTCGAAGTTTGTATGGGTCTGACGCAGGTTCTCCCCCTCGGGGGCAACGTCACGGTCGTGAAAGGCGTAATACGGGGCTTGGAGTTTTTCGAAGAGCTCAAACGCGACACGTGCGCGCCGCTGAGCATTCTCCACACTGTCGCTGCCATCATCCCAAGGTCGCACCGCGGTGCCTGGACCGAACGGGTCGCTGCCGGTGCCCCGGAACGTGTGCCAGTACACGACTGAGAATCGAAGGTGATCGCGCATCGACTTGCCTTCGATGATCTCGTCCGGGTTGTACCAACGAAAGGCAAGAGGATTATCGCTGCCAGGACCTTCGTACTGAATCTGAGGGACGTTGGGAAAAGCAGTCATGGTCGCTCGCGTAGGGGCAAGTCGGATGAGGAAAGGAACGAGGGGTGTCGGCAGTATCGGACGTCTGGCAACGCGCGGCAACAGGTCACGGCGTGAAGCCGGGGCAGTTGTTTTTTTACCAAGCGTGCCACCCTAGCCCCACCGGGCGGGTAAACTGGCGACTCCCATTGCGGCGATGCAGCGATTGCTCTGCGGTCGTGCGCCGTTCCCTTTGATGGCTCAGAAAAGGAACGCCCATGTTGACCCCTTTCCTCCGTCTCTGGTCGTCTCGATCGACAGCAAGCCCGCGACCTCAACGCGCAACGGTTGCCATCACGGTTGCGTGTTTGGTGATCGCGGGCGGCGGCATCGACGCGTACGCCGACTGGCCGACCTATCGCGCTGACGCTGCCCGCACAGGATTCACCGCCGAACCTCTCGCGGGTGAACTCAAGCTGGCATGGAGCTATGACGCCGGTGCACCGACGCCGGCCTGGCCACGCTCTGGCCGACTGCCGTTTGATCGCGTCTACCACTGTGTAATCGCTGGCCAGCAGGTGTTCTTTGCGAGCTCGAGCGATCACGCGCTTTATCGATTGAACCTCGAAACAGGCGACGGCGACGCCATCTTCATGGCCGACGGTCCGCTGCGATTCGCCCCCGCGATCTGGCAGAATCGACTGTTCTTGGCCAGCGACGACGGATATTTGTACTGCCTGACATTTGACGGGGAGGTGGTTTGGAAGCATCGCGGTGGGCCAAGCAATGCCCGGCGCCTGGGCAATGAGAAGTTGATTTCAAAGTGGCCTGCCCGAGGCGCTCCAGCAGTCGTTGGGAATACGGTGTACTACGCCGCCGGGATTTGGCCGACTGATGAAATCTTTGTGCAAGCGCTCGATTGCCACACCGGCCAGCCCGTGTGGGTAAACGATGACTCAGGCGGTTTGCAGATGCCGCAGCCGCACGGTGGCGCAGATGCTGAGAGCGGCGTGTCGGCGCAAGGCTACCTGGTCGTATCGGGATCGACGGAGTCGAATATTGCGTTTCCTCAGAACGGAAGCGGTGATGAGGCTGGCGGAGCGCGGTTGTTGGTGCCGACGGGGCGCGCCGTGCCGGCGTCATTTGATTTGCAAACCGGTCAGTTTCAGTACTTCCATCTGCAGCAGTATGGCCAACGCGGCGGCTATGCGACGATGGCAGTTGGACCGATGTTCTTCAACAGCGGGATCGCATTTGATGCCGCCAGTGGCACCGCCGCGGAAACCCTTGGCGCCGGGCCGATGGCAGCGTTTCCTGGGGGGCTGGTCCGCAGCACTGAAAAGCAGGTGGTCGCCTATCGCTGGGTGCAACAGGAAAAGGCAGACCGCCGCGGACGCACCAATCAGGTATGGGCGCTGGAACCGCTCTGGACGACCGAGGGAGTCGATGGGGGAACGGCCTTAATCGTCGCCGGCCAAACCGTCATCGCAGCAGGTGAAGGGACGCTGGTGCTGATTGACCGTGAGTCAGGCGACATTCAGCAGAGGCTGAATGTTGATGGCGGCGTTTATGGTTTGTCGGTCTCCGGTGGGCGTTTATTGGTCAGTACCGATCACGGGAAGGTCTCTTGTTTTGCTCCGGCGACCGAGGTCACGGCGGAACGGATTCATCTTCGGCAGCAACCGTCCAGTAATCGTTGGCCCGACACTCCCGCGGTCGTCGCAGCAGCGGAAGAAATCGTCCGCCGGGCTGAGTCTCGCATCGGATATTGCCTTGATTTCGGCTGCGGTGACGGAGAGCTTGCCTATCAACTAGCGCTTCGTACCAATTGGCAGATCTACTGCATCGATACCGACCCTGAGAAAGTCGCTGTCGCTCGAAAACGCCTGCGCGCGGCCGGGCTGTATGGCTCTCGCGTCACGGTCCATCACGTTGAAGATTGGGAGACGACGGGTTATCCCAATTACTTTGCTAATGTGATTGTGTCAGGACGCAGCGTGACAGAGCCCAATGCCGCCTTCTTGAAAAGCGGTTGGCAAGCATCGCAGCGTCCTTATGGTGGAATTGCACTGTTGGGACCAGCCGGCGCGATGCGGCAGGAGATTCGGGGAGCGCTGGAAGGAGCCGGCCAGTGGACGCATCAGTATGGCAGCCCCGCGAACGAGCTCTGTTCGACCGATGTGCGAATCCAGGGACCGCTGGGAATGCTGTGGTATCAAGACATCGCTATTGATGTCCCCCAACGGCATGGCCGAGCACCGGCGCCGTTGTTCTATGATGGTTTGCTCTATCACGAAGGAATCGATGAGATTATTTGTGTCGATGCTTATAACGGCACTGAACAGTGGCGGCATGCGTTGCCAGGCATTCTCAAAGCTTATGATGGCGATGAATTGATGGGCACCGCCGGGACCGGCAGCAACTACTGCATCGATGAGTCCGGTGTCTATATTCGCCGCGACGACCACTGTTTGCGACTGGATCGCCGCATCGGCAAGGAACTCGGCAAGTTCACCGCGCCGCTGCAACCCGATGGCCAGGTCGGTACTTGGGGCTATCTGGCACTTGAACAGGGGCAACTGTACGGCTCACTAGCTAACCGTGAGCACACTGTCACGTTTCGTTACCGAGCGACGACCGGTGATCTGTCGGAGCAGCTGACGGAGTCGATGACTCTATTTGCAATGGACCCGATGACGGGCAAGGTGAACTGGCGTTACGACGCGGTCGATTCCATCCGACACAATGCCATTGCCGTTGGGAATGACCAGGTGTTTTTGATCGACCGGCCGTTAGCGATGTTTGACCGCTCGAGCGGCAAAGCGACGGAACAGCAACCGCTTGGCGTGCTGGTGGCGTTGGACGCCAAGACCGGACAGGAGCGGTGGCGCAATCAACATCAGATCGACGGCACCACGCTGTCGCTCAGTCCCCAGTACCGCCAACTGCTGATGAGTTATCAGCCGACACGGTTTGCGCTGGCGTCGGAAGTCGGTGGGCGGTTGGCAGCGTTCTCGACGGACAACGGCCAGATGACTTGGGAGAAGAACGCCAGCTACGCCAGCCGTCCGCTGATCAACGACTATACCGTCTATGCCCAAGGGGGAGCCTGGGATCTGCTCAGCGGCGAGGAACGGCCGTTCAATTTCAGCCGGTCTTATGGTTGTGGTGTGTTGGCGGGATCGCGCTACATGATGGTCTATCGTTCCGCAACCCTCGGCTACTTTGATTTGTTGGAGAACGAGCGGACGGCTAATTACGGTGGGATGCGTCCGGGGTGCTGGATCAATGCCTTGCCGGCTGGCGGACTGGTGCTAGTCCCCGATGCAACGGCGGGCTGTTCCTGCAGTTATCTCAACCAGTCGTGGATCGCTCTCGAACCGGTCGGTGTGCGACCGCCGGACATCGAGCCGGCTGGCGGCGCTTTTCGCGATGCGGTTGAAGTTCGGCTGTCGCACGAAGACCGCCGGGCAACGATTCGCTACACCCTCGACGGCTCATCGCCGACAAATCAGTCACCTGTTTACAGCCAACCGTTGCAGCTGGCGAAAAGCAGTCGCATCCGCGCTCGCGCCTTTACAGACGACGGCCAAGTCAGCACGGCTACGAATGCTGATTACTTGGTTGACCCTTTCATGCTTCCGTTGAGCGATGAACATTGGCGGGTGTGGGATGTCGCCGGTCCAGTAAGTTCTGCGCCGAGTGCTTGGGCGGTAAACGGTGACGTTGTCAGCCAGCGCTCGAACATTTATCTCGGCAGTGCGACCGATGTGGAGCCCGAGCGTGAACGCTACGGGACACTTCGGATTTATGAGAGAGCGAATGACTTTGGTGACGGCACGATTGAGCTGGAACTGCGGAGCGGTGACGATGACGGCCTGGGGATTGCATTCCGCGTGCAGGACGAACAGCACCACTATCTGTGGGCGACGGATCTGCAGCGAAAGTTCCGCATTTTAGCGGTCAAGGACGGCGACCGATTCCGTGTGCTCGCCAAGAATGACGGCACTTATCAGAAGGGAACCTGGCAGCACGTCAAAATTGTGCTCGAAGGACCGCGGGTGACGGTGTTTGTGGATGGCCAGGAAGATTTATCGGCCGTCGATGAGCGATTTGCACAGGGAAGCATTGCGCTGCATAGTTGGGGGGCCGATAGCGTTGAGTTCCGTCGTGTAAGGATGCAAAGTCAGTCGTCGAAATGAGCAGTGCCCCTCGTGAGCCAGCCCGGATTGGGATTGTTACCGTGTCCGATCGCGCTTCGCGCGGCGAGTATGAGGATCGCGGCGGACCGGCCATTGTGGACTACCTGAATCAGGTGCTGCGGTCGCCTTGGATTCCGGTTGCGCAGGTGGTCTCGGATGACGTGCAGGCGATCGTCGACAGCCTGCGCCAGCTTGCCGACGCAGGCTGTTCGCTGGTGATCACGACCGGCGGCACAGGTCCGGCTCCACGCGATGTAACTCCCGAAGCGACCGAGCAGGTGTGCAGCAAGCTGATGCCAGGCTTCGGTGAACTGATGCGAAACGTTTCGCTGGAGAAGGTCCCCACGGCGATTCTGTCGCGACAGACGGCCGGAATCGTGGGCCAAACGTTGATTGTCAACTTACCCGGCCAACCAAAGGCGATCGCTGAATGTCTGGACGCCGTGTTTCCGGCGATTCCCTACTGCCTCGACTTGATCGGTGGGGCGAGGCTGGAGACGAATCCGGAGCGGTTGGTCGCGTTCCGGCCGCCCGGGAAGTGAACCGCGCGCAAGGCGGGCAAAGGCTCAGCCGTGCGGACCAATCGGCCCACTTAGACCGACCCGCTGCAGGACCCAGCGGACGACGGGGAGGCTGAGGCTGTTGCCAGCCAGATCCCATTGGCGTCGTAGCGAGATACCACTGGGCCAGCGGAAGGTCTCCGGAAATCCCAAACACCGCAGCACTTCAGTCGGCGCAAAAAAACGCACCACGCCATCGGGGCGTCGCAGATACGAGCCGCTGCGCACGGGCGAGCGGCCATAGCTGCTGGTGAAACAGGCGGTCCGACAATCGGGATCGGCAGGGTCGACGATGTCGATCGCTTCCGCGAACTTTTCCAGCCAAGTTGTCGGCACCCGCAGTTCCTCGGGCAGCGGTTCCGTGCCAAGCAGTGGACTCAGTAGCTCGACGAGACGGCGCGGCTGGAACTCGCCAGGCGGCAACTCGCGGAGGCCAACGCGGCTGGCGAGCAAGTACGCACGGTTTCGTCGCGTCGGCCAGCCGAGTTCACTGGGGCAGCGGATTTCCCAAGCGGTTTCATAGCCAACCTGTTGCAGATGCCGCACGACCCAGTCAGCGGTTTGGGAGGTGGCAAATGGCGGCACGTTCTCAATCGCCAGCGCCTTCGGGCTGGGAGCGTGCGATCCAATTTGGCCAATCAAATGCAACAGCGCCTGCGTGCGGCGATCGGCGAGGTCTCGCTGTTGCCCCTTGCGAGTAAACGGCAAGCAAGGTGGGCTCAGCCACCAAAAGTCACCGGCGACACTGGCAGCATCAAAGCTGGCCAGTTCCGCCACGCTGCGCCGCTGCTGCGGAAAGTTGTGCGCGTGCACCTCAAGCGCCGTGCGATCGATATCAACCGCCGTGATCTGGCCAATTGTGCAGCCTGGAAGGCCGGCACAGGCGGCCGCAAAACCGCCGATGCCGCAGAATAACTCCAGGGCCGAAGCGGATGTCAGCATTTGGGCACTCGGGATAAGCTATGGGGCGGCAACGTAAGCTCCTTGTTTGCAGCAGCGTGGAGACAACAACCTTGAACATCGTCTTTCTATCGACCGAAGCCGTGCCATTGGCCAAGACCGGCGGGTTAGCCGATGTTTGTGGCGCCTTGCCCACGCAGCTCGCTCAGCGCGGCCACCGGGTAACGCTGATCATGCCTGCCTTCAGGTCGATCTACGCCAGCGGCATCCCCATTGAACCGACCGAGATCAGCTTTGCGCTCCTGATGCGGCAATCGGTGGTCGGGGCTCGACTGCTCCGCGCGGAATTGCCAGGCGGCGACCACCCGGTCGAAGTCTATTTCATCGACCAACCGCAGTATTACGATCGGCCGAGTTTGTATGGTGACGCCTCCGGTGACTACTCCGATAACTGTGAACGGTTCGCGTTCTTTTGTCGCGGAGCGGTGCAGGCGATTGAACGGCTGGGACGACCAGTGGATATCGTGCACTGCAATGACTGGCAAACCGGCTTAGTACCCGCCTATATGGCATTGGAAGAAACCCGGCGCGAGTGGATGAAGCGCGCACGTTGTGTCTTCACGATCCATAACCTGGCTTATCAGGGGCGATTCTGGCATTGGGACTTCCCCTTGACCGGCTTGGACTGGAAGCATTTCCGCCCTGAGGGACTGGAGTTTTATGGGCATCTGAACCTGCTCAAAACCGGCATCATCTACGCCGACCAAATCACGACGGTCAGTCCGACCTATGCGAAAGAAATTCAGTCCGAACTGCATGGCTGCGGCTTGGATCCGCTGCTGCGCAGTCGTAGCAACGTGCTGCACGGAATTACGAACGGGATCGACGACGAGATTTGGAATCCGGCAACGGATAAGTATCTGCGGTTGCCGCACGAACGCGGCCAGGAACCGAGCCACGGTGAACTGGGCAACGGGAATTACGACATCCATACATGGCAGGAGGGTAAAGCAATCCAGAAGCAGCGGCTCCAAGCCGCATTTGACCTGAGCGTCGATCCGAATCTGCCCCTGATCGGATTGGTGGGCCGATTGGCTGATCAAAAGGGCTGGGACTTGATCATCGAAGTGCTGCGCTGGCACCTGGAACAGGCACGCCCGACCCAGTGGGTGATTCTGGGGACGGGTGAGCCGCGGTACCATGAAGCTCTCACCGCCTTGGCATCGGCTTATCCAGGACGTTTCGGACTGAAGCTTGGATTCTCC
>CALELC010000686.1 GCA_937904535.1 uncultured Planctomycetaceae bacterium | reverse complement strand
GTCAGCGGGGAAACCAGATCGCCGAGCTCCAACGCATCAGGCAGCGGCAGATCTGCACGCGAGTCCCAGAGCATCTGGCTGCTGTTGCCAACGAGCGCATGCAGGACAACATCATGGGTGGTCTGCACTGACTCCAGCCAACTGCGCCGTGAGCCGCCGCCGAGCAACAGCTGCGCGGCACGCTGCAGCCGCGTGGGGTAACTGGCCGCTAGTGGGGGCTTATCGGCTTCACTTGGCGCCTGAGAGCCCGCGCCCCGTGCTGTGTTGTCACTGGCCAGCATGCTGCCGCTGGAGTCGATATAGACGTCGACCCGCGGGATATTGCCTGTCACCTTACGATGCTGCAGCACGGGTGCGGCGAGCATCAGCAACGTCAGGAAGACAGCTGCCCCGCGCAGCAGTGGCAGCACCCAGGCGTGCGGCTGGGCAAGGGCGCGGGTTTCCCGGCGATAGAACCAGAACATCCCCGCTGCGGCCGCGGCGGCTAGCGCCACAGCGATCGTCGGCGGTAAATCGCCATGAAACAGCAGTCGCATGATACAGAGCAGGGGCGGTTTGGGTGGGGCTCGAATCGTGAAGAACGCTAGGCGAAAGTCAAGCCCGCAGCTCCGTTTTAACTGATCCTACTCAAGATGCCGCGCCGGCGGTGCCGATCAACAGGGATATTACTCCGGGAACCAGGTGCGCATGGCAGCAGCACGACGGCGGGCCAGCCATCTCCATTGCACGGGCTGGATGCTCCCTGAATGAATCGGGGTAATCAATCGATTCTGCCGACCAGCGGTCGGGTACGGAAACTAGTGAGGGTTCCATGGCGCAGCCTACTTTCTGGATCAAGTCTCTCTCGGCCCAACTCGCGATCGCTTGCGGCGTGGTCGTCGGCGGCGCCGTCCCAGCGCTGGCTCAGCGGCCCGTGGTTCCTGGCACCGGCACCGAAATCGTCGGCGTGGCGGATGACTTCGAGGATCCCAGTTGGGAATACATCCCCAACAATCCTAAGAGCACCGAAGATATTGACGAAAATCAGCGGGCTCCGATGGGCCGCAGCACCAACGGACGGTGGTACGAAGGCGTCAAACGCGGTCACCCCGATATCGTCCAACGCGTGCCGACGCCCGCCGGTGGGCTCCTCGGCAGCGAAGGGGCGCTGCTGCTCCGCAGTCGCGACACCGGTATCCCCGGCCGGCCCAGCGGCAAGATGCATCAGGACGACTTTATTTGCAACGTTCAGTACCGGCTGAAACGGCCGATCAACATCTCGGAAGTGCCGAGCGTGACGACCCGCGTGTTCTTGCCCCCGGTCGCCGAGTGGGAACGCCGCAGCGGACCGCATTTTGGTTTCCGCCTCGCGTTGGAAACCACCGCGATGATCGAACAAGAAGTTGGCCCGCTGAAGCTCAAACGCAAGTCCAAGGGCAACGAAATCTATTGGCCGGGAATGTTCATCGAGTTTGAGAGCAAGCATCAAACAAAGAAAGAACACGACTACGCCTACCTGCGGATCCGCAGCAATCAACGCGGCGGTGACTTCCGCGGCCCGCAGATCACGCAGACCGGCTGGTGGACGCTCGGAATGTCGGTGACACCCGACGGCATGGTGCACTACTACGCGGCACCGGGCGTGGATGAACTGACCGAAGATGCCTACATCACCAGCCAGTTTCCTTACAGCTATCGAGCTGAACGGTTCCGCACATTCTTCTACAACGTCTGCAGTGCCGACGATGGGAAGCAGTGGAGCACATCGTTCATCGTCGATGACCCGAAGGTCTACTTGTTGCGCTCAGGCCAAGGCTCCCAACTTGCCAGCGGCGCCCAGCCATCGCGACACTAATCAGCCGCCGACCGCTCATTGTCGCCGGCCGCTCAAGGTCGCCGACCACTCCGCCGGTCGGATTAGCGGCAGATTCAGTTCAACTGAATAGCAACCGGCCGCGCCCTGGCCGGCGCGGAACTGATCTTGTTTCCTTCGCGGGATTTCGCGAACAATCCACCCGACGGTAACCCGCTCCGTCGGTCCTGTGTTCGTCGATCTCCCGCTTGCGGCAACTATGTTTGAAGCGTCCGACAATCCATTCGCGATTCGGCCTCAAGGACGCTATCGGTCGCTGATCGCCTCGCTCAAGTGCTTGTTCGTTGTCGCCGTCTTGCTGGCGGTGGTGCTGGTCGCGCAGTCGCAGACGCGGCAGTGGTTGCTCAGTCGCTGGATGTCGGGCATGGCCGATTTGTCCGCCGAGCAACAGATCGAGCGGCTCAAACAGATCCACGCGCTCGGCGATTTGGCGACCGAAACGCTCGCCCAGCAGATTGCGGCGGCGGATCCGGCCGTAGCGGCAACCGCCTATGAGCTAGTCCGTGAACGTCAATCGGCCTGGTCGCTGCGCGAGGATGACGAACTGGCGCGCGCTCATGGGCGAATGCTCGCAGGGCTCGCCGCGATTGCGGATGAATTGTCCGCCGACCGGTTGCCCTGGGTCACCGAGCTGATCAACCAAACCATTCTCGAGTGCGTCGACCAACGCGGCCAAGCGATGCACCGGACGTATGCCCAAGCCAATGAACTGGCCGCGCAGCTGGGTACAAGCGATGGCCCTGTAGGCGAATTGTCGCTCGCGGATGCGGCCGATGAGGATCTGCCACCCCCGTCGCTGGTTCCCTTACCCGTGCGGATGCAGCATCTGGACGACGGATCACACGCTGGCTCGGCGGTCTCGCAACCGAAGCCAACGATTTCAGCGGCGGAAGCAAATCGTCCGGTAGTCGTCGCCCGTCCGGGACCGGCGCCGGTTGCGGTAACCGCTCTGGAGACAAGATCGCTCGCGGATGCCGCTCCAGCCGCAACCGTGAAAGAGACAAAGGAAGAGGCCGCACGTGGTGAGCCCGAGCGGCGGAAACGCTGGCGCGGGACCGCGGAATCTGAGGCGACACAGACTTTGGTAGCTGCTGGGGCCCTGCAGGCGGTTCACCGGGTGGCGACCGAAGAACCCACCGCCGCTCCCGCTACAGCGGTTCAGCCTCGACCGCAAGAGCTGGCTTCGGACCGGCCGCTGCAGACGCTGAGTACCCGCCGGGTGATCGCTGAACTGGCAAGTAAACAGGCGGCGGTTGCTGACCAAGCGGTCGCAGAGTTGACCCGCCGCGGGCTGAGCAAGGAAGAAATCCGCATCGCCGCTCAATTGGCCTCGCCGCAGCGAGAAGTTCGCCTAGGACTGCTTGAGTCACTCGCTCGGCGAACCGATATTGATATTCGACCGTGGTTATTGTGGTTGGCCGAGGACCGTGAGCAGGCAGTGCGTCTGCAGGCGGTCACGGCGCTGGCGCCGCTAGCGGATGCGGCGGTCAAACAGACGCTCCGCAAGCGGCTGGAGGCGGAATCCGACCCCGCCATCGCCGCCCAGCTTCAGCAGATCGTCGATCGGCGCTGAAATTGCGGTTGCCAACCCCACCGCGTGACGAGTACATTCTTGGGAATCGTTGAAACCCGGCGGCCCCCGTCGTCGCCGGATTCGAAGAGAACTCGAAGCGGGAGTATCTGTAACATGCAGTTGGAGCACCGATGGTTAAGTTAGTTGTTCGCGATCGTGAATCGATTCAAGAGGCCGTCCGCCGATTCCGAAAATTGGTAGAGCGCAGCGGGATCAAGAAAGAAATGCGCCGCCGCGAGTACTACGAAAAGCCAAGCGAAACCAAACGCCGCACCAAATTGCGGGCCGAGCGTCGCGGACGCCACAGCCGCATGTTGCGCGCTTAAGAACAGCCGCTCCGATTGACTGCACCATCGCCTCGTCGCGACCGCTTGAGCACGACGAGGCCAGCCTACGCTGACGCGATTCGGCGAAGGCATCCGGTACTGGGAAAACCGCTGGTTTAAACCGACCACCGGGCGATTAGCTCAGTTGGCTAGAGCGTCTCGCTTACACCGAGAATGTCGGGGGTTCGAGTCCCTCATCGCCCAATCTCTTACCTTCACGGCGCCGCCTGCGGGCGGCGCTTGTGTCTCTTCTTCTGGCAGTGATGTTGCTCCACGCGGCAGCCATCAACACGCCCAGTCGCGTTCAGGCTGCGACGGGCGTTGGTCTCGGAGCGATTTCTACGAGCACCTGTGGTCAGCCAGTTGGTTCTCCACCACCGAAATTGCGTCCATGCTCGGCGATTTCTTGCGGAAGGGTTCAGTCATGAAAAAACGTCTCCGTAAGAAGCTACGACGGGGCGAGTTTCGGGAGGAATGCTTTGAGCTGAGCTTTGACCTCGATCCGGCG
>CALELC010000685.1 GCA_937904535.1 uncultured Planctomycetaceae bacterium | reverse complement strand
TGCGACCACGACCAAATCGCGGTCGGGCAGATCGAATGGTCCCAGGCCTTGTTGGAACTGCTGAATCGTGTTGACCGTCTGGACCCGCTGCTGGACGTAGGTCTGAATGGCCGTGGCGATTTCGGGAGCGCTCTGGTGACGCAGCCAGATCACTTCGGTAATCCGCTCGGCAAAGCCCGAGGTATCCAGTCGCAGCAGGATGCTTTCGACGACTTCCAAATCGCTCGCCGAACCGCTGGCGATGATGCTGTTGGTTCGCTGGTCGGTCGAAAACCGCAGGTTCACGAGCGAACTGGACGCGGCGGTTGCTGGAGCCAAGCCGCCCAGGTTGCCCTGACCAGCCCCTTGGTTCTGGGACTGCGTGAAGAGTTGCTGCAGCGCGGTGCTGAGCTGGACGGCATCACCGTTCTCGATCGTGAATACCTTGACCACGGACTCCACACCCGGGACCTGGTCGAGCTGGCGAATCAACTCGCCGATCAGCGACATGCTTGACGAAGGACCGCGGACGACAACCGCGTTAGCATTGGCATCGGACGTCACCACGACACCGGCCAGGATGCCCGAGTCGATCACGCCGCCAGCCTGCGAGTCCAGCGACACGATCGACAGCGCCGTCGAGGGCCGTGTAAGGTTTTCCGGCGTCGCTGCGTCGCCTTCACCGTTGATCGCGGTTTGCAGCACCGGAGCCAAGTCGGCAGCCAGTGAGTTCCGCAGCGGGAAAACACGGATTTCGTTTTGTGCCGGCACCTTGTCAACGTCGAGCTGCCGGACCAATCCTTCGACCTCCTGCAGGTCGCGGGGCGAGGCGCCGACGATCAACGAATTGGTGCGGTAGTCAGCCAGAATCCGCACCCGTGTGCCCAGGCCCGGCCGCAGATCTTCACCGACACCAGGGCGGTCGGCAAAGAAGCTGCGCACGGTCTGCTCGGCGTCGACGGCGCTGGCATGGTTCAGCCGGAACACTTTGAGGCGGCTGGTCTCGTCCAGCGGCAGGTCGATTTTTTCGATCAGCGTCAGCGCACTGGCCAGCGCCTCGCGGCGGCCGATCAGCAACAGCGCATTGGGATGATCCAGCGATGTGATGGAGACCTCGCCTTGGCGAGCGGCCAACACGTTTTCATACAGCTGGTTCAGCAGCGCTGCCGCAGCGGCGCTGTCGAGGTGTTTGAGCGGGTAGACCTCGATTTCGGGCTGCGTCACCACGCTCTGCTGTTCGATCTGGCGGATCACGTCGAGCACGCGTTGGGCATCGCGCCGCGGGCCGCGGACGATGATCATCCCCAGCTCGGGCACAAACTGGATTTGGGTGTCCCCAATAATCCCGCTGCCGACGTCGTCCTGCTGAGCCGGCGCTTGGCCGGGTTGCTGGTTCGGTTGTTGGGCGGGCGGTTGAGCAGGAGGCTGAGCGGCGGGAGCCTGCAGCATCACATTTCGCAGCGCCGCATCACCGGGGTTGGTCGGGACGAGGGTTCCGGTTTGCCCGGCGGGGAGCTGGTTGAGCAGCCGAATGGCGCGCTGGATCGGGGCCGGTGCGGCATTTTCCAACCGCACCAACTCGAGCGTGTCGTCGCTGTTGGCGGTAGTCTGGTCGAGCGAGCGGATCATCTTTTGCCAACCCGGCATGGCCGGCTCAGGCGCGATCACCGTCACCAGATTCGCGCGGCGGTCGACCTCGATCTTGGTGCCTTCGAGCGTTGCGCCGGTGAGTTGGAACGAAGCTCGTTCACCGTTTTGGCTGGTCGTGACCGGAATCCGTTTGCCCGCGACCCGCTGCAGCGAATCTTCAAACTCACGCCACGAAATCGACGCCAATCGCACCTGCAGCGAGCCATCGGCGGCTCGCAGCCCAACCTCACCCGTGAGCGTCTTATTGCCGGGACGGCTCTCCGCGACGAAGATCTCCATCGCTTCGCGCTGGATCTGCGCCTGCAAGTTGCCAGGAGCAAGGATCACCAATCGCGAGCTGCGGACATCCGGTGAAATCTGCACCCCGGGGACGTCGCGGTAGCGCATTTCCAGCACGGTGCTGACACTGGCAACGTACGCCGCAGGGAGCTCGACCGTGTTGACAACCGATGCGTGGTGCTGCGGCGCTGGCAGAGGGCCAAGATCGGAACGGCCGGACTGCGGCGGCAGACTTTGCAACCGCTCGGCTGGATAGCCGACTTCCTGGGCCCGGGCCTGATGGGTTGAGGTCAGCGGTAAGCTCGCCGCGGGGCCACCGCCGATTTGTGCGGCAAGCAACAGGAGAAGGGCATTACGAGCCTTCTGACGACGGTTTTTTCTGGTCATTTGCCCATCGCGAGATAGGAGAGGTGCTGGTGGGGTGACGGGTCAGGCCATCGCCAAGCAGACGAAGTGGCGCCACCGGAGTAATCGTCACCGTCGGCACGACCGCTACAGTAAAAAAACTCGTTCGAGCAGAACCAAGCCGCGCTGATGCACCCCCAAGCGGCGTTTCACAGGCTTTTCAGGTGCCAAATGGTCGTTGGCGTGGGGGAGAAAAGCTGACATAATGCGGGGACTTAGGCTATTTGATATTCGGAGTCGACCTGTTTTGTTAAGTAAAGCTCTGCTCGCCCCTTTGCGATTGGCCGTTGGCTGGGGGATGTATCCGCGGAATCTCGGCTGGTTGGCGGTGGCGATGCTGGTGCTGTTGCGGCTGACCATCGGCTGGCATTTCTACAGCGAGGGCATCGACAAGTACCAAAGCGGCAACTGGGACGCGAAACCGTTCTTCTC
>CALELC010000684.1 GCA_937904535.1 uncultured Planctomycetaceae bacterium | reverse complement strand
TGCCAAATGCTGTCGGCTGACCCAGGATGAGAGGTCGGGCCCACAGCCAGGGGCCGGATGGCAGGGATGGCCGGGGTTGAAGTTGAGTTTGTTGAGGCAATAGGAGCCACACGGTGATTCAGGAGTTCGACAACGGATACGAGGGGCGCGACGGCGGTAAGCGGAGGCGACCGAAGAAGACCTCGGCCACGGAACTGCTTTCTCGCCAACCGCCGTTCGATCTCGAAGCCGAAATGGGGGTGCTGGGCAGCATTTTGCTGCTGCCGGAAGTCTGCGATGACCTCGCTTCGGTGATCCGCGCCGACGACTTCTACGATGAAGCCAACCGGTGTCTCTACGCGCACATCCGCGAGATGTACGACACCGGGATGAAGATCGACCACACGCTGTTGATTTCGCGGCTGAAAACCGCAGGCGATTTAGACAAGATCGGCGGCGTCGCCTACCTCGGTAAACTCAGCATCGCGGTGCCCAATGCGGCCCACGCGGCGTATTATGCACAGATCGTGGCCGAGAAGGCGACGCTGCGCAAGCTGATCGAAGCCAGTACCGAAATCCTCCGCGACGCCTACGAACAGAACGGCGAACCGCGCGAATTGGTCGCCCAGGCCGAGCAGAAAGTGTTCGCGATCATGGATGGCCGCTCCTCGCAGCACGCCGCCAGCATCAAGGACATTCTGCACCAGTCGATGGACCGCATGGAAGCGCGGTTATCGGGAACGCACGTCGAAGGCGGTTGTGAAACCGGCTTTACAGACTTCGACACAATGACCGGCGGGTTGCACAACGGCGAGTTGATCATCCTGGCTGCCCGCCCGTCGATGGGCAAAACGGCGCTGGCGATGAACATCAGCGAGAATGTGGCGCTGCAAAATCGCCAGCCAACGCTGTTCATCAGTTTGGAAATGTCAGGGATCGAATTGGCGGACCGAATGCTCTGTTCGCTCGCTCGCGTCAGCGGTCACCGCCTGCGGAACGGCACGATCAGCGCCGAGGACCGCAACCGGTTGGTTGAGAAAGCTAACGAAATCAGCTCCAGCCCGCTGTTCGTCGACGATTCTCCGAGCCGGACGGTGAGCGAAATTGCGGCGGCAGCGCGGCGGATTTTGCGGCGTGAAGGCGCCCTGAACTTAATCGTGATCGACTACCTGCAGTTGATCGAACCCGACAATTCGCGGGACCCGCGTCAGGAACAGGTCGCCAAGATCGCCCGACGGCTTAAAGGGATGGCTCGTGAACTGAAAACGCCCGTGCTCTGTCTGTCGCAGTTAAACCGTCAGGCTGAAGACAGCAAGGATCACCGGCCGCGGCTGAGCCACTTGCGCGAGTCCGGTGCAATCGAGCAGGACGCCGACGTGGTGATGTTCGTGCACCGCGAAGAGTACTATCACCGCGGCGAGGAAAAAGCTCAGTACGCTGGCCAGGCTGAAATCATCATCGCCAAGCAGCGAAATGGTCCGATCGGCGAAGTGCCGCTAACCTGGGAAGGTGACTTCACTCGGTTCCTCGACCGCGCACCGGATCGCCACAGCGAGTTCGATGACTATGCCGAGTTCACGACATCCAGCGGCTTTTAAACTTGGTACGAGTGCACTCTTAGACATCGACCGAGCGGACGGGGCCCAGACCGCCAGCCGCCGCTTGGGCTCGTACGGTCGGGATGTTTGAGGGAGCGTGCAAGTACAATTTTGAGTCGGCGATGCGGACGCCGACGGGCGGTCGCAGCGGCGCGGCACTTGGCCCGCGGGCGTTTGTCGGCGGTGAACGGCCGCTGCAACCCGCTTCCCATCGCCCTGGCTTCCCCGCTACTCTACGAACACTCTGGGACCAGACCGTTTACCCTTACCTATCCAATCCATGTCCGCCCTCTCCTCGCTGCGTGTCGCCATCGGTGGTGACCACGCTGGATTCCCGCTCAAGCAACTGGTCGTCGAAAAGCTCGGCGCTCAGGTTGCCCACGTGATCGACTGCGGAACCCACGATCAGGCGAGCACCGACTATCCTTTGTTTGCCGCGGAAGTTGCTCGCCAGCTTGTCAGCGGCAAGGCCGACCGCGGGATCTTGGTCTGCGGGAGCGGCGTGGGGGTGAGCGTGGCGGCGAACAAGATCGCCGGCATCCGCGCGGCGATTTGCCATGACACCTATTCGGCGCATCAGGGCGTGGAGCACGATGACATGAATGTGCTCTGCATCGGCGCTCGGGTGATCGGGTCGGAATTGGCGATGGAGATCGTGCGCGCGTTCTTGACGGCGCGTTATGTACCCGAAGAGCGGCACGCCCGACGACTCGAGCAGGTGTTGCGTCTGGAACGCAGCGGCCTCGGCTGAGACGATTGGCGCTGAATTAGCAGGCAGCGGGTTGGATTACACTGAGCCGTACGCGGTACGGGTCTGAAGTCGATCGATCGGTTCCTGTTTTGAGAGTGCTCTTCAATGGTTGCTTGGTTGCGCCTCCGGTTCAGCGCCGTCGTTCTCGTGTGGGTGTGCTGCGGCATTTGGGCAGCGGTAACTGCGAGCGCTCAGCAGCCAGCCGCACCGGCTGAGTCGAGCCGTGACGAGCAATTTCGCCAAGACGTCGCGGCGATGTTTGCTGAGCTGGTCGAGATCCGCCGCGAACTTCACCGGTTCCCGGAGCTCTCAAACCAAGAGGAACGCACTGCCCGCTACATCGCTTTGCAGCTCAAGGAGCTGGGGTTAAGCGTGCAGACCGGGATCGGCGGCCATGGGGTGGTCGCGGTGCTCGAGGGAACCGCCCCGGCGAAACGTCCCGATGACGCTTCTCAGAGCGTCGCCATCCGAGCGGATATGGATGCCCTGCCGATCATGGAAGCCGGTGACAAACCGTATCGCTCGGAAATTCCGGGAGTGATGCATGCCTGTGGTCACGATGTGCATGTCACCTGTGCGCTGGGCGCTGCAAAGTTGCTGGTCAAGCACCGTCAGCAATTCGCCGGAAGCATCAAGTTCATCTTCCAAGGAGCCGAGGAAGGGATGCCGGTCACCTATGACCAAGACTGGGGAGCAAAGCTGATGGTCGCCCAGGGGGCGCTGGACAACCCGCGACCATCGGCGATTTTCGCGCTGCACTGTACACCGATGGCAAGTATCGCCCGAGGACCGCAAGCCGGTGTCGATCAGCCGTTTGAAGTCGGCCAAGTCGGATTCTGCGTGGGGCCGGCTTCCGCTAACAGCGATCGGTTCCGAGTCGTGATCAGCGGCAAAGGCGCTCACGGCTCAGCACCGCAGAAGGGTGTCGACGCGATAGTGGTTGCCGCTCAAGCGGTGCAGGCGCTGCAAACGATTGCGAGCCGTCAAGTCAGCACGTTTGATCCACTAGTGCTGACCGTCGGCACGATTCAGGGAGGCGCCCGCGAGAACATCATCGCTGAGCGAGTGGAGATGGCTGGGACGGTGCGCACGCATGATGAACAAGTGCGAGATCAGGTGATTGAGCGGATGCACCGGGCACTCAAAGGCACTACCGATGCTCATGGTGCCAGCTACGAACTGCAGTATCGCAAGGGTTATCCTGCAATTGTCAACGACCAGCGGCTGACCGAACGCTCGGTCGATTCGCTGCGGCGGCTGTGGGGCGAGCAACGCGTCGTGCAGACCAACCCGAGTATGGGTGGCGAGGATTTTTCGTACTTTTCCCGAGAAGTGCCCGGTTTTTACTTCCGGCTGGGCGTCGCAAACACTGCTCGTGGGATCACCGCCGGTGTGCACACGGCAGACTTCGATGTCGATGAAGACTGCTTGCGCGTCGGGGTGGAATCGCTCGCAGCGCTGGTTTGCGACTACCTGCATCCGTAAGCTCAAACCCTCCGGTCAGAGGCGGCCGCCGCGTAAGCCAGCAAATCAAGCGGCCGCCGTGCTGACGTGAACGTGGCCAGAACCAGAGGCCTCCCCGTTAGGCTGCCCGGCGGGCGCCGTACCGTTGCCGAGGGCTGTGCCGAAAAAAAGATACCTCGGCGAGCCCTCTGGGCTTGCCGCCACGGCTGGCGGCTATGCAAACCATTTGCTTGGGAGACTGCCAATTACAGCCGCGCCATCCGCCGAGCGATCGCTTGGGCGGGCAGCGGAGTGATCTTGGCAGCGGCTGCTTCGTGGGTCTGCAGCAGAGAGTTCCGTGTTTTCTCGCTTGGATCTTCTTCGTACTGCACGATGTAGGCGCCGACCTTCAATCCGTCCGACTCGTACACCGGCGGCCAGAACTCGTCGCCTCGATTGGCCAGGGTCTTGGCAAGCAGGCGAGTGGCCCGGCCCGAGAAGCCGCTGAGCACCATGTCGAGCCGGCCGAGCGGTTCGCGGAACAGGTAAAACACCAGCGCGGTGTCTTTGCCGTTGCCGCCGGCCCAAACCCAGGTGCCGTCATCCTTCTCGTAGTAGAAACCGGGGTGTGGCGCGTCTTCGTTCTTGCTCAGCCGCGTGCCAGCCGAAGCGGAATCGGGCTGAGGGTCATTGTCGCGATAGCGGAGGAAGAACGGGCAAGCCCGCGCCGAGGTATCGTCGACATCGTCCTCGGTCACAAACGGCGAGCAACCGAACGCGTCAGCAAACACCAGTTCGACGACGGGATTGCTTTTGACGCTGCCGATGCAGATCAGAGCGCGGTCGCCTTGAGCTTCTGAAAAGCCGCTGAACACCTCTTCAGCGCGAGCACGCGCTTCGCTCAGTGCGACTTGCCCAGGGCTCCACACCAAGGTCTGCTGCAGACGTTCCGGAGCAGGAATGTCGCGTGCGACCTTTTCGACACCGGGCGGCAGTGATGCGTTTTGCTTCGCATGCTTGGCTGCTCCGCCGAGAGTCGAGACGCCGTTGAGCAACTCGCCGATCAGCACAGAGTCCGAGGCCACGATCCACGCGTTCTCGGGTGTGTTGCCCCCTTCGCCTTGCCGCACTCCGACGCAAATCTCGACGTCGCTGCGGCGGGCGAGCAATTCCCAAAAGTTCTCCGCTTGCACCGAAAACAAGGCGCCAGGCAACTGATCCGCGGTCGCGTAGCCTTCGTCGATCAGGTAGTCACACAGCCGCGACAACGCTTCCAGCGGGATGTACTTGGCTTCGTTTTTCAGCAGCGAGGCGACCTGATGGCGATCCAGGCCCGTGTGCTCGACGATCGATTTAATCGTCCCCGGACGCTTGCGGCGATCGGGGGTGTGGCCAAGGATCTCTGCAAGCCGGAATGCATATCTCATCGGGTGCCCGCTGTTAGAAGACTAGGGAGACATCGGTCAGCAAAACTTCCACTGCTAACCGTCGCAGCTCAATGGAGTGCTTTTTCACATCCGAGCGAAAGCTCATTTATTCTAATTCAGTTGCTAGCTGTAAAGCTAGACCCCCGTATCTCTCACAATTTTGCTCACTACAACGGGGGGATTCAGAGCCGTTGGGGTCATAGCTTAATGGAGTTGGATGCGGCCTTAATTGTCGGTCGCTGGTGCCCCCTGCGGGGCTGTGATCCTTGGCCCATGCTCCGTTATTGGCTTCGTAAGCCGGCACAACCGGCAAAGCTGCCAGCAAATTGAAGAATGAGCTAGCAACTTTGCTGAGGGTTAACCGCTAAAAGTAGCAGCCTGGAGATGGCGCGGCTAAATGTCCAATGATGTCCAATGGCGCGTTTCGATCCCTTGAGCCTGCGTCAAAGTGATCCACCCGTTCGTTTTGTCGGGTACTTCGCGCAAAACTGATCCGTTTTCACAGTAGCCAGGCCCTTCCGTCGAACTAGCCGCCGTACGCGTGTTACGCCGGACTGGTCGCCTCGGCCCGTGAAAACCGCCGAAAACCGCCGAACGCAGGTTGAGCAGGCAAGATCGTCGCAGTCCAGCGTCAAACCGACCAACAGGGCAGGCCGAACCGGATGGAATCGGCTAGAGTATAGGACTACCAACAGCAGGAGCCTGCAGCCGGACTGGTTGCTGCCGCCCGCACGGCCTGGCGCTCCTGTCCTGCCTACCACTTTATCCATCACGCTTCACTTGCTGAGCTGACCGGCTTGTTCCAATCCGCCCCCGCCCCGTCTGAAATTCGGCCGCAGGTCTCGTGCGCCCGGCCTCCCGCAACACCTGCGGTCCGCCGTTGTTTCTCCGCGTCGGCCGTCGCAGCGGCTTGTATGGCAGTCGTGGTGCTTACCGGTTGTGATCAAACGCCGCCGATTCGCCAGTACACAGTCGACACGCAGGTGCCAGCAGCGTTGCGTAGTCAAGACCGGATGCTGGGGGCCATCATGGCACAGGATTCAGCCGTCTGGTTTTTCAAACTTGTCGGTCCCGAAGACGCCGTTACCAGTGCCGAGCCAGAGCTGAAAGCGTTTCTTCAGCAGGTTGAGTTTGTTGATGGCAAGCCTCAACTCGATTCGCTGCCCGAGGGTTGGCGCCGTTCGGGACCGAGTGAGATGCGATTCGATACGCTCGTCATTTCAACTCCGGCGCGGGAATTGGAACTGAGCATCAGCTCGTTGCCCAAATCAGGCTCTTGGACCGAGCAGGTCGCGATGAATGTCAATCGCTGGCGCGGGCAGATGGGACTTGCGAACTCGAATCACGATTGGGCCGGTGCCGAGTTGCTGAAACCCGATGACGCGGCGGCCGAGCCAGCCGTATGGGTTGATCTGGCGGGCAAGATGGGACCAGGCGCTGCGCCAATGTCTTCGATGACCGGCCCCGCCTCGGCGGGCCGCGGGCAACTGCCTCCCGGTCATCCTGAAGTATCTGCCACGAACGGTGAGCGTCCCGGCGCTCGGCCCTCACCAGGAACTGCCGCCGCAAGTCCGTCGTCACCGCGCACCGCAGCCGCAGCGGGTGCGACGGGGCCGAGTGGGGGACTAAAATACGACGTCCCCGAGGGTTGGCGTCCGGGTACAATGAGCGCGATGCGAATGGCGGCATTCGAATTTGGATCTGACGACCAACCTGTGACTCTGACGGTGATCCAAGCCGGCGGCGATGTGCGCGGCAATGTCGATCGCTGGATAGGTCAGGTTCGCGGTGCATCGCCGCCAGCTGAGCTCGTCGACCAAACGTTGCAGGATGCCCAACACCTACAAGTTAGCGGCCATGATGCGCAGCGGTTCTTTTTGACGGCTGGCGACGACAGCCCACCTGAATCCGAAGCGGTAGATGGCACAATCGTTCCGCTGCCCAGTGGTATGAGTTTGTTTATCAAGGCGACCGGCCCGAAAGCGACTCTCGTCGAACAACGGGAAGCGATCGCTCAGTTCCTTGAATCCCTAAAACTTCCCGAGTGATCTGCTTGCGGACCGACGGCTCCCCATTCACCGGACGACTGGTTGCAGTCGCTCGGTTCACTTTGGCAACGTGGCTTCAGCAGCCGCGTGGCCTTCGCACCTAGCGTCGCTGACGCTCCCACCCTTCTCCCTTCGACCGGGCTTGCTCCCATGGCAACGGTTCCATCAAACGCCAGAGTCGCTGATCAAACTTCTCCAACGACTGCACCGAGTGTGTCATCGCTTGCCGCGCAGACGCTCCAGCTGTTTGGTTCGCTGAAGCTGACGGTAGCGCTGTTCGCGTTTTCGTTGGTATTGGTGTTTGCCGGCACCTTGGCCCAGCACCATCTGAATATGTTGCAGGTGAAGGAGCGGTACTTCACTAGTTGGATCGCTCTGATGCACTTCGAAGATCTGGTGCCCAATTCGTTCTACATGCACGAGCAGCCGTTCCGTGGGTTCATTCCGATTCCCGGCGGGGCGCTGGTCGGAACCTTGCTGTTGATCAATCTGTTGGCGGCCAAGATCACACGGTTTCACGTCCACGCCAGCGGCACTCGGCTGGCCGCGGGAATCGGCGTGATTGTGCTTGGTTTGTTGGTGACGCTCGGCATTGTGCTCGCTGGCCAAAGCAGCGAAGGGTTGCAGGGTGAGCCGCCGATGAGTTACCCGCAGCTTTGGGCGATGTGTCTGGGAACGCTGGCCGCGGGCTGGATCGGGGTCACGGCTCTGGCGATCATAGCGCAGACAAGGGCAATGCGAATCACTTGGATCGTCGCCAGTTTGGCGGTGGCTGCGTACCTGATCTTCAGTCTGTCGACGGGTCACCGGATCGGCGATCCAGGGCTGCGGATCGTGTGGCAGTTGGCCAAGGGCCTCGGCGCAGGCCTGATCCTGTTGGTCGGTTGCTTGCTGATCTTCAAAAAGCAGGGCGGCAACGTGCTGTTGCACTTCGGTGTGGGCCTACTGATGGTCGGCCAGTTCATCTTTGGTGATCGCCAGACCGAGCAGCGACTGAACTTGATCGAAGGTCAATCGTCCAACGTGTTCGTCAACACCGACAAGGTCGAGATGACGTTTATCCGCGAAGTCGATGGGCAGCAGCATTTCACGGCGATTCCGCACCAGCAACTCCGGCAAGCGGCGACCTCCAAAGCGGTGATCCGCGACGAAGCGTTGCCGGTCGACGTGAAAGTGCTCGCCTATTACAGCAATTCAAAGCTGCAGCGGCCGTCGGCGGACACTCTCAGTGCCGACCGCGGACTGGGCCAAGAGGTTGCCGCTGTAGGGATGCCAGGCAGCGGCGGGACGAGCAGCGAAGTTGATCTCGCGTCGGCGTACGTGGAACTGCTCGACAAGCAGTCGGGCGAATCACTGGGCACTCACTTGATTTCACAGTGGTTCTCGGACCGCACGCTGGCCGTCGAGGGTGGCAGCAACGACGAGTTCGACACCGTGACGGTAGACGACAATGAGTACATGTTTGGCCTGCGGTTTGCGCGCACACCGAAGCCGTTTTGGGTGCATTTGAATGAAGTTCGCCGCGTTGATTACAGCGGCACTGATACGCCCCGCGATTACCGATCGTTCATTCGCATCGTCGATCCTGAGACCGGCGAAGATCGCCGCGAGCAGATTTGGATGAACAACCCGCTGCGGTTCCGCGGCGAGACCTACTACCAGTCCAACTACACACGATTGCCAAGCGGTGCGGAGATGACCGGGCTGCAGATCGTGCAGAACAGCGGCTGGTTGATCCCGTATGTCGCCTGCAGCATTACGGCCCTCGGAATGTGTGTGCACTTCGGTGGTACCCTGCGTCGGTTTGTGCGCCGCCGCAGCCAGGAACAGCGTTTGGCACGGCAGAAGGCCGCGGGGCGCAGGGGCAGCGGCTTGCGTGGTACCAAGTCGCCCTATGCGGCGACTTCGCTACCGGGCAACGCGGACGACGTTGTGGCCGAGGAGACAACTCCGTCGCGGACACCGGTATTCCTCGGTGTGGGTGCCGTTGCGCTGTTTGCCGTGTTGGCGCTCGTCCCGTGGTCGGCGGTGAAGAACAGTTTGCGGCCCGCTCAACGGGATCGTCAGTTCGATCTGTATGCCGCCGGGGAGATCCCGGTGCAGTTCGGTGGACGTGTGATGCCTTTGGCGGCTTATGCCCAGCAAACACTCAAGGCGATCAGCAACCGCTCGGCGCTCAGTTTAGAAGATGCTCCTGGGGCGATCCGTGATCGGGTAGCCGGTGCGAAGAAGCTCTCGCCCATGGCCTGGCTGATGGAAGTTGCGATTGATGACGAGCGGATCGACGATCTGCAAATGATCCGCATCGACGCCTCGGAAGTTCGCGACGAACTGAATTTGGAGAAACGCAAGAGCAAGCTGTTCACGATCAACGAGATTCGTCGTGAACTCAACCGGTTCACCGAGTTGACCGAAGCGGCAGCCCAAAAGGAGCCACGAGATCAGTCGTTTAAAGAAAAGAAATTGCTCGAACTCGACCGTCGAATTCGGGCGTTCACCATGACGGCGACCGCCTTCCGTTTGCCGGTACCGATGGAGATTCCGGCGCACCTGTTTCCTGAAGGCACCTCGGAAATGCAGCGCCGGATGTTCGCCGTGCAACAGTTGCAGAACCGGATGCAAGCGGTTGAACGGATGACTTCGCCGGGGATTGTTCCGCCACCCAGCGATATTCTCGCCCAGTCGCAAGACGTCCCCAAGTGGTCGGCCTTTGGTCCCGCGTTCTTCGACGTCGCGATGAAGGGAGCAACCGGTGAAACGGTCGAACGCGTGGGCGTCGATACCTTTGCTGAAATGATCACGGCCTACAACGACAAGGATCCGCAGAAGTTCAATGAGGCGGTCGATGCTCACCTGGCCGGACTGAAAACGCTCGAAGGCGCCGGCTATTCGCCGTGGAAAGTGGCACTGGAGCGTTGGGATGAGTCCAACTCGCCGACCACGGTGGCGATGGTGTTGTACTTCATCGCGTTGGCGCTTGGCTGTTTGTACTTGATCGCGGATTTGCCGCGGTTGCGTTCGGGCGTCTGGGGAATCCTGCTCGTGGCGCTGACCATTCACACGTTGGTGTTGTTGTCGCGGATCATCATCACCGGGCGGGCTCCGGTCATTAACCTTTACTCCTCCGCCGTGTTTATCGGTTGGGCGGGCGTGATCTTCGGGATCGTGCAAGAGCGGATTTTCCGCTACGGCGAAGGCAACTTGCTGGCTGGCGGCAGCGGCGTGCTCGCGTTGTTGGTGGCCTACGGCCTGAGCAGCGGTGACACGATGCCGGTATTGCAGGCGGTGTTGGATACTCAGTTCTGGCTCGGCACGCACGTGATCAGCGTCACGTTGGGCTACACCGCGACGATGGTCGCCGGCTTGCTGGGGATCCGCTACTTGGTGGCCGGTTGGCTGGGTGCTGATTCGGATTCACTGCGGCAGATTTATCGCTCGATCTATGGAGCCACCTGCTTTGGCATCCTGTTCAGCTTTGTGGGCACCGTTCTCGGTGGCCTCTGGGCGGACGATAGTTGGGGGCGGTTCTGGGGCTGGGATCCAAAGGAGAACGGTGCCCTGCTGATCGTGATCTGGAACGCGATGATGTTGCACGCACGCTGGGATGCCATGGTCGGAGCCCGCGGCTTTTCAATTTTGGCGATCGGAGGCAATATCGTTACCGGCTGGAGCTACTTTGGTACCAACGAACTCGGGATCGGTCTGCATAGCTACGGTTTCACCGAAGGCGTGCTGATGTGGCTCAGCGTGTTCATCGCGACGCAGTTGGCGTTCATGTTCGCTGGGTTGCTGTTCTCGCCGCGGACGCCAGCGGAAGACGTTTCAACGGCGGCGTAACGCTGAGGCTGACGCAAGGGTTGAAGGCGTGGTTGCAGCGCGGCCGCACAGGTGTCGGACGCAGGGGGCCGCCCCGCTGACGCCCTGTCGTGACG
>CALELC010000683.1 GCA_937904535.1 uncultured Planctomycetaceae bacterium | reverse complement strand
CCCAAGGACTCGGATACGCCGTTCAGAGCGTGGCGGCATCAACCGCCGAAGGCACCGCAGAATCGGTGGGTGAGGCACTAGCGCAGCGGGCGATTGAGTTCCTGCGGCACGGTACGGGCACCACCGGTCCCGGAAGCTGCCTTGTCACCGGTGGGGAACCGGTCGTGCGTCTGGCACCCGAGTCAGTACGCGGCAGAGGGGGACGCAGTCAACAACTGGTGCTGGCGGCCCTGATTGCGCTCGCTGCACATCCCGAGTTTCGTGCTGAGGATCGCCAGCGGCTGACACTGCTTTCCGGTGGAACCGACGGCGAAGATGGCCCAACTGACGCAGCCGGCGCCGTGCTGAACGCTGCGGTCTGGCAGGCCTGCGAGCAACAAGGACTCACGCCGATCGACTATCTCCGCCGCAACGATGCTTACAGCTTTTTTGAAAAGACCGGCGGTCTGCTTCTAACCGGCCCGACGGGCACCAACGTTTGCGACCTGCGTGTCGTCACGGTTGCACCAGCCGACGTGGTCTAAGCCGTCGGCAACTCGCCGCTACGGCTGATTGCCATGTGCCGCGTCACGCCACAGATGGCGATAGTAGACTTCCAGGCACAACGTGCCCATCGCCGTCGTGTAGATCCGGCCGCCGTAGCCGCCCCACTCGCTGTCGGTCGGCCAACTTCCTGACGGCGTTTGCCGCGACAGCAGGTGCTGCTTCATGGCCGCATTCCAGGTGCGCCAGGCGTCGTCTTGGAGTTGGTGCAGGGCCAACGACGTGTAATACCAACCGTAGTAGTTGTCGCGACCGGAACCCGGCAATTGACGCAAGAGGAACTGTTGGGCTTCTTGTAACTCAGCCGCCGGGATCCGCTCGCCGAGCAACAATCGCGTAGCGAGCGCTTCGGCCGTCATCGTATGGGTCGGCAAATCGCCCGGGCGATAACACGCCAAACCACCCTGCGAGCCCGTGCGCACGGAGCGCACGAATCGGCTAGTCAAGTCAAACGCTTCTTGCCGGGTCGGCACGCCGGCCATCCGTCCGGCGGTCAGCACCATGGCATGCCATCCCACTTGGCTCATATCACCGGGGTCGCCACGCACATAACGCCATCCGCCGGTTGTCGGATGCTGCATCGCCATCGTGTAACCGACAGCCGCTGCGGCTGAATCGATTGCCGAAGGATCGCCAGTCATCGCCGCCGCTTCACACATCGCCAGCGCTGCCAACCCGTGGCAATAATTCGCTTCGTAAATCCCAGCTTCCCCGGCCAGCGAGCCATCCGGCTTCTGATTCAGAATCAGATACGTCAGTCCGCGGCGCACATTGTCGGCATACGGTCCCTGCTGATGGGTGTTTCCGGCTCCGAGCATGCTCAACAGCGCCAGCCCCGTCAGGCCCGTCGTCGCTCGCCGCCCGGCTCCTTTGCGATCGGTGCCCAGGGTCAGCGTCTCGCGCCCAGCGCCAGTGGTCGCTGGATCCCACGCCCCGTCAGCGCGCTGTTCCGCGGCTAGGAATCGCAATGCTCGCTCCACCGCGGCCTCGGTCGATTCGTCGCCACCGGTCTGCAACAGCGCTCGGCTCTTGGCGTCACCCAATCGGTTCGCAAAATCGTTCACCACCAATCCGGGAATCGGTGCCGGGAATGACGGCGGCGCAGTGACCGGCTCCGGTACAGCCATGAAGTCACTGGTGGCCGCTTCTTCGTACGACGCCGGAGTCGGACCGCCAGCAACGTCGTCCGTGAACGGAACGGGCGTCTCCGCCGGCTGCGGATGGAGCACCGACTCGAGTTGATCGGCAAGCCAGGCCGAGACGAGATCATTGAGCGAATCATCGGACGCCGCCGCGTCGACGGTCGGCTGGAGCGACGGCGGCACGACAACTGGCTCGGGGTTTCCTGCTACCGGTTCCTCCGCGGGTGTCGCACTCGGCTCCGACTGTTGAGCGTCAACCGGCGGCGTTACTGGCGAGGAAGCCAAGGGCAATGGCTGGACTGTGTCCTCGCCAGCGGCAGCAGGGAGCGCAGGAGGAGCCGCAGGGTCAAAGGTGGCGAAGATCAGTTCGCTGTCACCTTCCGCGCTGCCAGACCGCTCGCCAGCGGCCTGACCTCCGCCAAACATCTTCAACTGTGGCAGCAAGACGACGAGGCCAACGTGCAGCAGCAGGGACACCAGCAAGCAGATCAGCGCGGCCCCACGGCCTTGGCGCGACCGCCTGCGGAATAGCCAAACGCCCGCCAACAACAGACTGATCGCAATGGTCGCGGTCACCGTGGCCAGTACAGGATCATTCCAGATCGAGCCCGCATGACGACTGAGCACCGAAGCCTGCGCTGTCAGTCCCCAATCCATCTGGCCCGTCAGCGTTTGTCCCAGAGCAGGATCGCAGGGCACTGCCCACGCGTAGGGAACGCTCGCTTGTGCCGGTACCGCCAACCACTGGTTACGCAATCGTCTCCCCACTCTACAGCCGTCTTCAAGATCCTGGTCGCCCCGGCCGTAGACGAGCGTCCACGCGTTTAACGCCGAGCGGTCTTCGCAGCAATTCCCATCTGCTGCACGCCGGTGCTGCGGATCACCTGCAGCACTTCAGCGACCTGCTGAAACGATGCCTCAGCATCGCCTCGCACCGCAACCCGAATCTGCGGGTACTGTTGGTACGCGTAATGGATCTGCGACGCAAGCTGGTCGAGCGTCACCGGCTGACTTTCAAGCGTCACGCGGCCATCGCCGCCCACTTCGACCAGCCACTCATCGGGTTCACGCGCCATCGACCGCAGCTCGCCCACTCCGGGGACGTTGACCTCGATGCGGCCCTCGGGGTCACCGAAGTGCGATCCGACCATAAAGAAGATCACGAGGAGGAAGACCACATCAATCATTGGTGTCAGGTTGATTGTGACCTCTTCGGTTGCCCGACGCCGTCTTGCCATCTTGAATGTCCCCTATGCCGCTCGGCGAGATTTCTTGGCGCGGTTTCCAGCCTCAAGCCCCTCAGCGCTGATGCAGTCAATGACGCGTTGGCAAAGCCGGTCGATCTCGTTGAGGTACCGGTCGCTGACGGCTGCAAAGTAGCTGTGTGCGAGATACGCGGGGATGGCGACGAACAAGCCGCCCGCCGTGGTCACCAACGCCGTGCTGATTCCCGATGCCAGCAGATGCGCGCCGGCCGCGTCCCCGCCGCTCATGGTTTCGAAGGCTTCGATCATCCCCAGCACCGTACCGAGCAGTCCGATCAACGGCGCCACATTGCTGATCGCATGGAACACCCGCAGGAACCGCGTCAACCCATCGGACACTCGGTCGGCGGCATCCATCACGGCCTGTTCGATTTCCAGCATCGGTCGCCCCCAGCGTTTGACCGCTGCTTGAAAGACCTCGGCGACCGGACAGTGGAACTCCTCGCAGATCGCCGTCGCCTCCTCGAAGCTCAGCTGTCCGTCTTCGACACATTCGGTGAACCGGCGGACGAACGGCCGGGGAATGACGCGGCCGCGGCGGAGCGAAACGAGCCGCTCGATCGTCAGCGAAACGACCACCAACGAGCAGATGCCCAGCGGAATCATCAGCCAGCCACCAGCCACGATGCGGTCGATCAGCGTCACGTTCATCCAGCCTTCGCCCGCTGCGGCGTCGCCGTCAGCTTCCGCAGCCACCGCCGGATCAGCAGTTTCGGCGACCGCAGGCGGAGCCGGAATCGACATCGGATCGAATGGCTGCATCCCCGGCGCCTGCGACTGAGCGCGGCTGGCGAGGATGCTTAGACCCACCAAAACCGCAGCGGCCAGGCCGACGCGAATGAGGGTATTGACGTGACCAGAGCGACGAAGCGGAGCAGCCGGGGACAGACGCATCGCGTTGCACCTTGAGGAAATTTTCAAAACACGCCGTTTGTCGTTAGCAAAAAAGGTGCATCAGCGTCCAGCGCAGAAATGAAAGGGTAGAGGTCAGAGGCTAGAAGTCAGAAACGAGAGGCTAGAAGTCAGA
>CALELC010000682.1 GCA_937904535.1 uncultured Planctomycetaceae bacterium | reverse complement strand
CACAATCCGCTTGTCGATCCGTCACTGCCAGGCGGCGGATCGCGATCCTGGGGCAGCGACCAGCCGCGTTTGCGCCGGGCAGGAATCCAACATGCCAATGGGAATGCGTTCCATGTCGAGGAAGCGCTGAAGCTCACCGATAGCGCTGATGATCTTCCCACGGAGCGGCCGAAGGATCGCACACTCAATGCCTTTGTGAAGGGCACAAGTACCACTACGGGCGGCGCCCTAGCCTATGGGAAGCGGCTGCAAACCGGGGAATACAGTTGGATAGCGACTCTTAACCCCCTGTCGACTCGCCCGGCTGAGCGCTTTGCCACGTTGTCCGTGGTGGTGTTTCGGAACCGCGATCGAGGTTTCATCTTCCCCTCGGATACAGCATCCACGCCTGAGGGCAACGCGAACAGCGAGCGTTTGGCACTTGTCACTGAGATGATCGGATTTCAGGGCGGAGCCGGAGGCTTGGTGGTGCTTGCCAGTGCTGAGAACACGACTGCGAACATCACGGAAAATCACTGGATCATGCTTTCAGCCACGATTCCCGGCACTCCGGCTCGCCCGGTGCATCGTTGGTATCGCGTGGCCGGAACTGACGGCGATCCCGTGTACGGCAGTACTGATTCGAGTGACTTGAACATTCCCGGAGCGCCATCAGGCACCAAGGTTTGGGTTCGCCGCGTGTTGCTCGACGGCTCCGATTGGCCGGTGGCGGGAACCGCTCCGACCTACCCGACATTTGCAACGATTGCTCAGGGTGTGGTTTCGGTCACCGAGCGAGTGGTTCGGATACGAAACTTTTAAGCAACTTCAACCAAGCCTTGTATGAGCGCTCATCGATCCTCAGTCGCACGGTTCGAGGCAAGGGAGTGGCTCGATTGAAATGAATGTCATCGGGAGAACCGTTCCTTCATTGGGACATCGATTGATCGAGCTGTAGCCCCGGTTCGAAGTGCCTCCACCGGCGAGATGCGTTTCGCCAGCTTTTCAGAGAAGACCTTGTCCATCATGAATCGTCCTACTCCGCATCACCGCTCCGGCATCATCTTGCTGGTCGTGATCAGTTCGCTGGCGTTCTTCAGCATCTTGATCGCCACCTATTTGGTCTATAGCCGCGATGCCCGCCTGGCGTCTCATAACTTGGCAGCGCGCAATTTCCGTACACCTGAGGTCAAGGATCTGCTCGATGAATCGTTGATGATGTTGGTCCGCGGCACCGATGATCCGTCCAGCCCCTTCTATGGTGAGGATCTGCTCAGCGACTACTACGGTCGACGCGACATCAAGAACCTGCGAGTCGAACGCTGGAATGCCGGGGCGGGTGGTAGCATTCGTCATATCGGCGGTGGCTTTGTCAGAATGCGCATTCAGTGGCTGCCTGCCACTCCGCGGCCGATCGATTTGCAGGTCGACGATTTATTTACCGGGCGTTTGGTCACCTTCACGGCGGGACCGCTGCAGAATCAGACATTTCGGGTGCTGCGGTCACGGGTGATCGGCACCGCTCCCAACTTGATCGATGTGCTGTACATCCAGTTGCAACCGAATCAGGTTCCTGCCGGCACGAACTTGAACAATTCGGACCAGGATCTGGTGGTCGATGCTTTGTGGCCGTTGTTCTATCCGCAAGGTACCAACCGCAGCACGAATCCGGCGCCCGATGGTTACACCCTCACCATGAATGGCGTCCCGCGCAATTCACCAGGATTGGGGTCGGACACCGCCGGCAATGTGAATCAAACGATTGGTTCGGTGACTGGCATTTCGATACACCGGATCGATGCGCTGCCCGTGTCGCTGCAACCGAACTTTATCCATGGGCTAGATAACGCCGACAAGAGCACGCTACAGGGTGATTTCGACGAAGACTATGATGCCGCGGATTTCTTCAATTGGTTTCTCAGTTATGAGAATCCCGACGGAACGGTCGTGCCGTCGTTCCATCGGCCGGCGGTGATCAACTACATCCTCAATCAAATCGATTGGTCGGCTGCGTCGACCGCTGATGTGCGTCGGGCTCTCGCGAGTATCGCTCGGGCTACGTTCCGGCCGCTGCCGGTTGCCGAGGGGCAATATGGTCCGGGCATTGCCATGAACGCGCAGTTCACCGGCAGCAGCACGAAGTACGCGCTGCGCACGCCGCTGTTTCCGGGCAACCTCTTCGCGGCCAACGCAAACGATCCGCCGGACCCCGCCTTAATCCCGCGCTTGGATCAGTTGGCCAAAGCCTTGATCGCCGATCCGAGCGATCCGCGCAATCAGTGGGATGTCGACAATACCGGTGATGGTATCAAAGACAGCATCTGGATCGATCTCGGTTTGCCGACTTTCACCTCGCCAGAAGGCAAATTGCTCAAAGCGCTGATTGCGCCGCGGATCGAAGATTTGAGCGCTCGTCTGAATGTGAATGCGATTGGAAACGTCACGTCCAATTCGGATACCGCGGCGCTGCTCACCGAGCTTGCGAACTGGGCAGGTACGCGTGCCGCTTATGGCAATGCGGGGAATCGCCGAGCCGTCTTCCGTGGGTTGGGTTATGGTCCAGCGGAGATCGGCTTGCCGGCGGTCTCGTCCAGCGGCACCGTCGATCCTGCTCATGTGCCGACGCTGCACTCGATCCTTACCGACCGTTACACCTCGTTTTATGGCGTGAGCGTTCCAGGGCGGCCCGGTCCTGATCCCCTCGATGTGCTGCGAACAGGTTGGCGCCCACCACTGATGACAGCCGGTGGCGGTTACGGCTACTCACTCGACCCATTCGGTCGTGGCGGTGTCGCCATGGGGCGCAGCGGTCACCTCGTGGCAGCCGTTTCAGGACGACAAATTGCCCCAGGCAGCAACGCCCCGTTGGACACCGTCAACGAGGCGATCAATGATCCTTATGAGTCCGACCCGAGCGGCAATACAGGCGGTGATTCGCTGTACTCGTTTGCGGAACTTGAACCGCTGCTGCGAGCCAGCGACTTTGACATCGATCTGCTGCCCCAACGGTTACGCGGACGTTTGATCGCACTGTTAGAAGACCACCCTGAGTTTGCAGCGGTGTTGACCACCCACAGCAAGTCAGATGACACACTGGTCAGCGCCAATGCTGAAGCGCTGCCAGCCTATGCGAACCTGGTGCAGCGCATCCGCAGCCTCGGCGGGACAGCGCTCGGTGCGGCTCAAATGAACCAACTCGTCGCGCCGGAACTGCGACTGGGGCGAAAAATCGATGTCAATCGGCCGTTTGGAAATGGCGTCGATGACACACCCAATCCGGTCCAAGGGATGGGAGTGATCGATGAACCGCGAGAAGTGGTACCAGGCGTAATCCTGCCAAACACTCCCGGTGCCCCCCTTCCACCAGTCGCATCCCCGACTGCGCCGGGCGCCTTGTCGAACGCTTTTGTGGTGACGCCAGGACCTCATGAAGGTCAAGCTTTTAACGTCGCGGCAGGATCGGGGCAGACCGTTCCCACCGCCTATCAAAACATTCTGCCACGTTACAACATCGTTCAAGAGGCAGACGACAATCTGTTCCAGCCTGGCAACCCGACAGCGATCTATCCTTTTGATATCGAACGCGACCTGAATGGCAACTCGCTCGGCCGACAGGTCACCGCGCGTCAACTGCTCGCCCGTCACTTGTATGTGATGATGATGCTGTTAACGCGCGATTATGAGTTCCCCTCCATGGCGGGTACCTTTGATCCACAGCGAACCACCTCGTCAACGCACGATCCAGATTGGTTTAAAGCCCGGCGGATCGCGCAGTGGGCGGTCAATGTGGTCGATTATCGCGACAGCGACGCTATCATGACTCGGTTTGTGTTCGATCCGAATCCGTTTGATGGTTGGAACCCGCCGGCAGAACCGGCCCCCGAACAATATGTGGTCTGGGGTGTTGAAGCTCCGGATCTCATGTTTACAGAAAGCCTCGCTCTGCATGATGTTCGTGTCCGCGACACCAATCGTGATAGCGGCTCGGGCAAAGCGATGGACGACACCATCGAGCCGGATCCCAATACCGACCAAGTCCGTAAGCCGGAAGGCTCGCTCCTCCTCGAACTTTATTGCCCGCGGCCGCAGGTTATCGATAATCCCGAGCAGGCCACGAAGCCGGGTATTCCTCGCGAATTGTTCAACATTGATCTGGCCACCGGAATCGCGGAGCTCGATCTGGATCGCCTTGCGCCGCCGCGCCCCGGAGCGACGGTAGGTGCTCCGGTGTGGCGGATCGCGATCAGCGAACGCCATGACGCTGAGGCGGGTGGCAAGGAGACGATGAGCCCGCAACTGTTGCGAGATCAGCTTCCTGACAGTTACTCGTTTGATCCCCAGCAAATCGACGAACTGCAGCCGGCACAGCCTGTGGCCGATCGCTTGCGATTCGATCGCTACATCTGGTTTCCGAATTTCAATAATCCGACGCAGATCCAGGATGTGATCACGGATAATGGGATTTTGGGAAATGGCACCGACCTCATGCAGCCGCATGAAGTGTTCTTTGCCCCCGAACAGGATCGGCGTGAAAACAAGCCGATCAATCAGATGCGTCAGTTGGCGCCCGGCCAATACTTGACTTTGGCACCGCGTGAGATCACCCATTTGGGCTCGCGTTTGGAGAGCGGCAACTACCCAGGGCTCCCCAGCTCCCATCGATTTGCGGTATTGACCAATCCCATCAGCGAACAAGGACTGGTCCATTTCGATCATTCCTCCGACTTGACCGATCTGGCCACGGGGCGGCTCACTCCCCTGTTGCACCCGACCGACAGCTATTACACCTCAGCGCTGCCGCTGATCATTGGTGCTTTCCCGCCGACGGGCTGGGATCCAGAAAGCTTTGAGGATGGCTTCATTGGTCTGAACGTTTCCGAGCCGCTCGCCGATGCCTATTACCCGCAACCTCAATTCCGTCTCAAGGGTACAACGCCGCCGGACAGCGACGCCTTCCCGCTGACGGATGCGTATATTGACTACAGCCAAGCAGCGGACACGGCTCGCGATGTTCCCGTTGATGTCGATTCCAGCCCAGGATTAGCATTCAATCGCATTCCGCTGTTGAATCCGGGTGCTGACCCAGGTAGCGAGGAGCCGCGGCTGGGCACCGTGCCGGACTACTGCACCGCGTTTTTGCAGCGTCTGGCCGATCCAACCGTACCTTATGATCCGGTATTCAATCCTTACCGCACGATCGATTCGCTGACCATCGACTTGACGGTGTTTAGTGGCGAGGAAAGCGCGACCAAGGCGGATCCCAATGGCGCCGACGACCGATATGCCTCACGGTCTCGCCAGCGGAATGGGCATATTGGCTCACTGCAAGCCAACGCGTTGTTCTCTTATGAGACCAACGATCCGGCGGATGAGTTGGTCGGCCTGATGCCGGTTCCGACGGAAGATTTCTTCGCGTTACAAAGAACGGCTCCGAACGGCAATTACCTCTTCAATTCCTTCAGCTTCCTGAACACGTTGACCCCGCCGGGCGCTCCGGATGATCCACCGTCGCCTGCCGGTCGCAGCAATCCTGATTTCGTCGGATTCGCTCGGAGCATCGGTTCCGAAGGTGCGGGCGCGGCCGGAGTTACGGGTACCGATCGCAACCTGCCGCAGGTTCCCTTTGCGCTGCACCCTTGGCTGAACCGGCCATTTGCCTCGCACTTGGAATTGATGATGGTGCCGGCCTGTTCCCAGGGACGACTGTTTGAAGAGTTCTCCGTGAACCTGACCGGAGGCGACGTGCCGATCTATCCCAATGATCCTACAGACGCAGCGACCTTCTATGCCCCGTTCCGGCATCTGCTGAACTTTTTCCATGCGGGGCGGACCGGCGCGGAAGCAGCGAACTTTGCCCGCCTGTTCGACTTCGTGCACACGTTGCCGCGGTTCAAGGGTGAAGTGGAAATGATTCATCCCGAACGGCTCAACCTGGATGGCGCCACCTTTACCGGTGCCAGCAACGATCCGTTCTTCCGGTCGCTGTTGCGCCCGCCAATGAATATGAAGTATGACAACCAGCGAGTGGGTCGCATTAACCTCAACACGGTATCGAAGTTCCCGGTATGGGTGGGGGTGATGCAGGGCCACATGAACTCCAACGAGTTTGCTCGGGTCGACGGCGCGGCCAATGAGAACCAGCTTTCGTTCAACCAGTTTTTGGACAGCCGCCGGGGATACGCGCCGTCTCCGCTGCGTACGGTCAGCCAAGGGGGCAACATCAACTATGACGCTGGCAATCTCAGCCACCAGTTCCCAACCCAGTTTTTGGGCACCTATCGTAACGCGATGTCGTCGATGTTTACTCCCACGCTGCCTGACACGGCGGCATCAAACATCCTGCGGCGGCGCGAGGTGAACCCAACCTTGCTGCGGGTTGCTGGCCAAGTAGCCACGAGCGATCCTCCATCAGGCACACCGGCTCCGTTGTCGCAGTACGTTCGTGGTCAAGCTCAGCTCCCCAATGACCCGATCAACCTGCCGCATTTGGACCGCAATCGCAGTGCCTTCACGCGTTATCAAACGCTGATGCGAATGCCCAACCTTGTGACGGACAATTCGCAGTTGTATTTGATTCGGCTGACCATGGGCTTCTTTGAGGTCGATGCCAGCACTGGCAGCTTGGGACGTGAATACAACGAGGACTTGGGGCAAAACAAACGCTACCGAGCGATGTACATCATCGATCGCTCTAAAGAGGTCGGGTTTGTTCCCGGCCAAGACTTGAACGCTCGTGATGTCGTCCTGTTCGAAAGTTATATGCAATGATGTTTACTCGACTTCGTCCACCGGCACCTGATGAGCGCCGGCCTGCGTTTACGCTGGTCGAAATGCTGATCGCGATGGCGGTCACCTTGATCCTGATGACGGCGCTCGCGACCGGCTTTTCGTTCGTCGGCCAAAGCATTCGTGATGGCCGGGGAGAGGTGCAACTTTCGAATCAACTGCGCGATATTACTGAGCGGTTGCGTGAAGAGCTTGATTCGATGACCGTGTCGATGCGGCCCAATCGCGGTGAAGCCGATCAGCTCGGGTACTTCATGTATTACGAAGGCCCGCTCACCGATGTCACATCAGCGCTCTTTGGCATTGATTTCAATGACGATGGAGTGGCGCAGTTGGCGCATTCGCGCTATGGCGACTTCGACGATTACCTGGCCTTCACGGCGGTCGCGACCGGAGACAAATGGTTCACAGGCAAGGTTCCTCGGTTCATCTTGGATATGAAGACGGCGGAACTGCGTGGTGAAACCTATGATCCACTCGCGTCCGGCAATCCCTACTTCGACACCGACCCACTGTCGCCAGTGATGATCCGTTCGAAGTATGCGGAGATCGTCTATTTTGCGAGTCCCGAATACGAGTCCGGCCTCGGCACGGATACGCCGGTGTACCTCGATAACGACGGCACGTCCAATATTGGCCTGGGCGACTTTAAGAATGGCATTCCTGACAATTTGCGATTGTACCGGCGGGTATTGCTGATCCGGCCGGACCTCAATCTGACCAGTGGCCAGCTACCGACGTGGACGACCAGCGCCGGTGTGAGCTATATGATCGCCGATACCTGGCCAACCGCCACACCGACCAACAGCGCTTGGATGTACGGCATGGCAGGTGTGCATCAGCAGTGCGATTTATCGATTCGGCGGGTTCAAGCCAACAATGGCCTGCCGACTCGCAATGTGGCCGCTAACTCGCTTGCGGATCTCGCCAAACCGCATAATCGCTTCGCTCATGTGCGCGTCCCCGGCGGCCTGATTGGCTTGAATGATTCGACTATCACCTCGATGCCGGTGTTGGCCCTAGGCCCCCCCGTTGGCATCTTGGCTGCGACGTCCGTGAACGGAACCCGCATGGCTCCTCCGCTGCCTGCTGGCAGTAATGCGATTGTGACGCCAGCATCGCTGTCGGGCCTGTTGCGACCCGAATTCGTGCTGGGCCAGGACCCGGTACACACCACGACCGTCGGCGACACCTGGGGCCTCGAGCGGATTGGCGAGGACCTCCTGGCCAACAATCTGCTCGCCTTCGACGTCAAGATTTATGATCCGCAAGCGGTATCGATCAGAACGTCCAATAACATGGTTGTCGGCAGCAACGATCCGGGCTTTCGCGAAGCGTTGTTAGAAACACCACTCGGCCCCGTTATGCTCGGCGACTATGTCGATCTGGCGTATCCGGTGCTTGCCGGAGGATCGCTGCGGGGTGTCGGGGCGATGCCACTGGACCGCCTAGAAACCGTGTCGCCTACGGCGATTGCGCCGGCTGTCCGGCCGCTGCTGATCACACCGTTTTCAGGCGTTGCAAACTTTGGTGGGGGCCTTACCGGCACGTATGTGGAATCGCTGCAACGATCCGGAAAGATCGTAACCGATAACAATCAGGTGCGTTTGTTCCAACCAACGTTTGACACGTTTACATCAGCCTATGAGACCGATGGTTTCTTCCAGGGGTACGTCAGGCCGGGTCGTCCTATACTGCCAGCTAACGTAGGTGGAAACAATGGCGCGGGAACTCGTTGGACGCCCTCCAATGCAGCTGCTCTCGTCGACATGGGTCGCAACGGGCTGGATGATGACGGCGCCTACGGCGCCGATGACGAATTGGAACAGGAAACGCGACCTCCGTTCCTCTCCAGCGCGCCGGCGGTGCGGGTCACCATTCGGCTGGAGAACCGCGATAATCGCCAGCTGATGCAGGCCTCGGTCGTCCACCGCGACGAAGGCTAGTGCTCCAGCGCAGCGAAAAGCTCGTAGCTGAGTTGGGGCACAGCGAGGCTTGCTGGAAACACCGCCGGTGAGCCGAAACTGCCCCCAGTGATGTGTTGGCGCCAGCGTCTTACGGGCCAGGCAGTGGCGGTGTTGACTACGGCCCGTTGGCCGATTGAAACCTCCCGATCCGCTCGCCTGCATCACTTGAATGGGGCGCTGACGAGAATCGTCTATTACTCGATGGCCAAGGTGATATACGTCGCGCCCTTGCCCTGCGAACTGCCGATCAAGACCGGAGTTCCTGGCTCGAGCAACTGCGTACACTCAACCCGGAAGCTCGAGATGCTGGGCGGGCTTGTCTCGGTCCCGTCATCTTCAAGTCGGCCGACCTTGTATACGACCTGAACATGAATCCTGTCGCCGTCTTGTTTGGCCAGCAACTCCAGTTGGGTACTGACCTCGCGATTCTCCATGCTTTTAACCGGTTCGCGGCCAAGTCCGCCATGAGAGACCCCGACGACCACTGGCGTGGTCTTCGAAAACTCTATAAAGCTGACCTTCCCCTCCAGTGCCGACAGCCGCAAGGTTTCCACACGGTTGACTTCGCCTGCGCTGCTCAACTGCTTCAACCGTTCCACCACCTCGCTCGCCGATAGATCCTCTGGCAGTGGGCTGTCGAGCCGGTAGTCGGTCAGCCGCACGTTGTAGATGTGCAGCGGCGAAGCCACGGTAGCCTCGGCGGCCGCTGATGCTTTATCCGCTTGGTCCAACGGTGCGGCTGCGACGGTTCCAGCCACACTGGCCAAAGCGAAAAGCAGGGCGATGAGTCGCATCAGAGAGCTCCTTAATAGTGTCACGGCAAGGGGGCATCGGCCGGTAGAAGTGCTCGGGAAGCCGATCACGAAGGTGCCTGCAGCCCGCTCGAACCATCGAACAACCGCCAGACAACCTCGATCGGACCAGCCGACCACCTCTGTAGGATCGTTACTCCCCCCGCGCCGGTCAAGTTGAGGGAGACAGTCGCGGCAAGAAGGAGTGGTCATCAAGCGGCGTCTGCTGCTTGACTTCCGCCTATCGCGTCTGGCATAATTCCGCCCTCGCCAGCGCCCGTGGCACAATTGGATAGCGCGTCGGCCTCCGGAGCCGAAGGTTACAGGTTCGAATCCTGTCGGGCGTACTGAAAAAGACGAGTCCAGAGAGACCCGTGTGCGGTTTCGGGCCTTTGCGTACTACGTTCTGTACTTCGCTGCGTCCTCAGCGTCCTGGTGGTCAGTGTCCTGGCCCTCGCTGGAGCGGTCATAGCGTCCGCCGCTCCAACTTCGGACGAGACGGCAAGTCGGCTGGCAAGGATGCGGCCCACGGCTTGTTTACCAAGCCCCAGCAACCAGTGGGCTGTCTACCACACGGCCGGATTGCAACGTAATGGCTGCGTGTGCTGAACCACTCCGGCGGCAGGTTTCTGCTTGACGCTCCCGAGCGCCGCTGGGACTTGGTCAGGCGGCCAACAATCGCCTCGGCTTTCAGGCTCCGCGAGACGCGATAGCGCGATGCACCGGCGCGTGTACTCATCGCAAGGTACTTGAGCGTCTGGCTTTTGACCGGCGGCCAAAGCTAAAGTCCCAACACCCGACGTGGTTGCTCCGCTCAGCGCGCACCGGGCGCCAAGCGCGAGTGCCGCACGAGCC
>CALELC010000681.1 GCA_937904535.1 uncultured Planctomycetaceae bacterium | reverse complement strand
TGGACAACTATCCGAATATCGCCAACAGCAATTCCGGCCCCGGTAAACGAGTACGCGCGTTGAACCGTCACCCATGGTGAACTGGGCCCCGCCGGGGTGTCGCGACTTGTAACCAACTTCCGCATTCCAGTTGCACATGGCCGCACAACCGTCGAATCCCGCTGCGGTAGCCGTGGCGAGGTCCTGATAGCAGGAATCGAAGTTGATCGGAATCTGCGTGAAGATCCCCCAGCGATTGGAGTTGCTCCAGCCCGTGCGCGCATGGCCGGAACATTCGGGACGAACTTCGCCCATCATGATCGTGTTGGACAGACCATCGGGAATGGCGGAGAACTTGCACTGGAAGTTCCAGCCATTGCGGGTGAACAGACCAGCGGGGTTGTCCGCGCTGGTTCCGGCACGCGAGTAGCCTTGGAACACCGAATACAGCGGGCACGAGCAGTTCGCGTTGTTACTGATCGAGGCCGAAGGTCCGTGGTTGCCTTGGTAATTCGATGGCCAGACGTAGGTGGGATGGCCCCCTAACCGCACGTTCATCCCGTCCGACGGACAAATGAACGTGTTGATCTGGGTACCGACGATGCGAATCCCGTTGTTGACGGTCGGTGGGTACTGCTGACCATCGGTGCCGAAACGGAAATCAAAAGCGTCGTACACCGCCTGCTGCTCGATGTAGGGCAGGATCCGGATGTGGAGCGAACCACGGTGATTGATCGCACCGCCGTTGGGGGAACTCGTTGTCTCGCCACCGTGGAACACGGCCCCCGGAGGCAGCGTGTGATAGGTGTCGTGATACATGTGTAGCCCCAATCCGATTTGCTTCAGATTGTTGCTGCAGGACATCCGCCGAGCAGATTCCCGGGCCGCCTGAACCGCTGGTAACAGCAAACCCACCATCACCCCAATGATGGCGATGACCACCAAGAGCTCCACCAGAGTGAAGCCGAACCGACTACCGCGCATGCGTCGCATGGATGTCCCTCTCTAATGAGTGCGAAGTGCAGAACTGCGGTGTACAGAGCTAGACCGCGACGCTGATCCTAACGCTGTTTTAAACCACCGTCAAACTCAATAACGGCGCTTTCTACCACAGTGAACAGGCGCACCGTTCTCTAGGTTGGTGGGTGATCCCCATGTGGTTTCGCGAGGCGGATTGCGAAGCCAACCAGCAGTGCTACGGTGCCGCTGAGCACTATCGCGGACACCCCAATCGGCACTCGTTGCAGCACCAACAGCGGCAGTCCGATAGTGATCATGCCGCCTCCGACGAACGGAGCCGACAGCGGTGCCGCCAGTGCATAGAGCTTTGCCGCATCGGTCTGCAGTTGCGGATCGACCAGGCGCAGCAACACGAACCCCGTGGCGGTTGTCCCGGTGCTCATGCCGTAATTGATCAGCCCTAGCTCGAACCAATGCGATCGCGGCAGGATCCGCGGCGAGAATACGAACAGACAAATCGCCGACCAGATGGCGCCGCCGGTGAATAGCAAAGCGATCGGCCAGAGGTACGCCACAACCGCATCCAGGTTGAGCGTGGCAAGCGCAGCCACCACCAGCAGATCCATGGCGACGCCACTGATCCACCCACTGGCTGTTCCGTCCAGCCACGCGCCACGGCCTGCCAAGATCAGCAATTGCCCGATCAGCAGCCCACCGAACAGCGTGTAAATGAACAGCGGGAAGCTGCCGACCAGACTCACCCAGCGAAGCTTTTCGAGCACCGGCGTGGCGGATTGCCCCGCGTCTCCAGCCGCAGCGATCTGCGGCTGGGCGCTCACTGCATCCAGTCGGGCCGCCGCCGCGCCGACAACAGCCTGTACCCCCAGTCCGACCAGATAGGCCGCCAGGATCCAGACGCACTGCCGCAGCACCCGAGGAAGCAGCGGCCGCATCGGCTCCCGCAAGCCAGGACTCGCCGTCGGCTCGTCCGGTGCGGCCTCCTGTTCCTGCTCCACTCCCTCGGAATCACTTCCATTCGCCTGCATTTGAGCTGGCGCTAGCTCGCTCCGCGGCTTCGCCAGCCCAGCCCGCACCGCGACATTGATCCACACGATGCCCGAAATCGTGCCGTACACCAACCCAGCAGTGGCCATCAGCAAACCGAGATCCAGCCCCGCGGGAAAGGCGATCTCCGGGGTCATGAAGACTTGCCCCATCGCTGCCGCGGTGCCGTGTCCCCCGGCCATGCCGGTCTCGACGAGCATCCCGAAAGCATTCGGGACTTCGTAGAACGGCTGGACGACCAACCAAGTTAGCAGGAGCCCGATCGCCGTTTGCCCGAGCGCGATGATCCAGACCATCACGCCTTCACACAGGGTCGGCCGCAGGCCCAGCCGCAGCGTTCGCGTCGATCGCTGCAACAACATCGCCGCAAACACGATCGCGATCATCGTCGCCGGCCAGTCGCGCAGCGAACCGGCGGCCTGTGCAACGAACCCTGTCACAGTGCCGGGAAGCCAGTGACGGCTGGCCAATTGCACGAGGACCAGACCGAGCGTCCCCGCGATTACCGAAGCAGGGACATAGATGCGATCAAAGATCGAAAACCGCCTGCGCAGCAGCTGCCCGACGAGCAGCAGCACGGACACCAGCAGGCAGGCGGCAAACATCGCTACCGGCTATTGAGCGCGGGCGAGTTCAAATTGGCTGATCTTGTCTTCGTGCAGCAGCGTCTGCGCGATATCGTCCAGCCCGTGCAGCAGGCTATGTCGCCGCGAAGGATCGATCTCGAACGAGCGAACGAAACCTTGTGAATCAGAGATTTGCTGTTTCTCCAAGTCAACCGTCAGCTCGTAGCAAGGTTGGACAGCGGCCCGTGCGAACAGTTCATCGATATCCGCTTCGCTCAGCACGATCGGCAAAAAGCCGTTCTTAAAGCTGTTGTTGAAGAAGATGTCAGCGAACGACGGCGCGATCACGCAGCGGAAACCATAGTCGTCGAGCGCCCAAACCGCGTGCTCACGGCTGCTGCCGCTGCCGAAGTTCTTGCGGGCGACCAGGATCGACGCATCGCTCAGTTCCGGGCGATTGAGTTCGAACTCAGGATTCGGCGTTGTCCCATCTTCGAGAAACCGCCAGTCGAAAAACAAGAACTGCCCAAAGCCGGTTCGCTCAATTCGCTTGAGGAATTGCTTGGGGATGATCTGGTCGGTGTCAACGTTGGCACGATCCATCGTCGCGACGATGCCGGTGTGTACGGTAAACGGTTTCATGACTTGTAGCTCCATTCGCGGATGTCGACAAAACGGCCTTCGATTGCGGCAGCGGCCGCCATCGCGGGGCTGACCAAGTGCGTGCGTCCGCCCTTGCCCTGCCGACCTTCAAAGTTTCGGTTGCTGGTGCTAGCACATCGCTC
>CALELC010000680.1 GCA_937904535.1 uncultured Planctomycetaceae bacterium | reverse complement strand
CAGGATGTATTGCAGTGATACCGCTGACCGCAGCGGCGTGTGCATGAACTGCTTCACCCATTGGGCGGAAGCAGTATAACTAGCGGGTTTCCCGCCAATTCCCGGCCCGGCAACCTCGCCCAACATGCTGCAACGCTACCTGCTCCTCTGGCTGATTCTGCTCTCGCTGCTGGCCTTCTACTGGCCGCAAATGGGCGTTCCTGAAGCTGACCCCTTTGTACTGACAAAGACATCGGGATTGCTGATGCCGATGATTGCCGTGGCGATGTTTGCGATCGGTTGCTTGTTGCCCGGCGACGAAATCCGGCAGGTGGCGCGAATGTGGCCGGCAGTCCTCGGCGGGACCGCGGTGCAGTACTCGGCGATGCCGCTGTTGGCTTGGAGCGTCGGCCATGCCTTACGACTGCAGCCCGACTTGCTGATCGGTGTGATCATGGTTGGCTGCGTGCCCGGAGCCATGGCTTCGAACGTGCTGACGCTCACCGCCCGCGGCAACGTCAGCTACTCAGTGAGTTTGACCACCTCGGCCAATTTATTTTCACCGCTCGTCGTCCCATTGGTGCTCGCCGGAGCGCTCGGCATTTCCGGGGGAGCCTCTCAGTCGCTCGACAAGCTACAAGTCTTTCGCGAATTGGTATTCTCCGTGGTCGGGCCGGTGCTGATCGGCTACCTGCTGTGCAACTTCCTTCCGCGGTTTGCAAGTCTGATGACATGTGTCGGCCCGTGGATCGCCAATGGCACGATCCTCTGGATCATCGCAGTGGTGGTCGGACTCAATCGCGATAAGCTCGGCAGCGCGACGCCGGTGATGCTGCTGGCGCTGCTGCTGATCAACCTGCTCGGCTACGCGGCGGGTTGGCTGGGCGGCTCGGCGATGCGATTGCCGGTGGCGATGCGGCGGGCACTGACGCTCGAGGTCGGGATGCAAAATGCGGGGCTGGGCACCGGGTTGGTGTTGACACTGTTTCCCAATCAGCCAGCCGCCGCGATTCCCACAGCCGCCTACACGTTTGGCTGCATGTTTACCGGCACCGTACTGGCTCAGATCTGGTCCCGTCAGCCGCTGGCCGCCCCTGAACCGCCCGCGACCTAAGAGCTCGGCAGTTGCCGACGGAGCACCTGGCATGCGCGCCCGAAGCGTGACCAACCTGTGGAGTGGCGATGGGGGCGAGGGAGCGGAAAATCAGCCGGTTTGCTCCCTGACCGACCGTTGACGACCGGCTTCGAATGGGCGACAGTGTCACGCAGTGCGCTGCGGGCTGATCACGGCCCCCTGTTGGTTTTCAGCCAGCCCGTCTCGCCGCCCGCGTAGCTCAGGGGATAGAGCGACGGTTTCCTAAACCGTAGGTCGCAGGTTCGAGACCTGCCGCGGGTATTGCTGGGAAGCTCAGTTAAGAGTCTCCCGCGGCTGCTTGAGTGTCGGCTAGCTGCAGCCGCGGGGAGCCACGACCTAGGCAATGATGTCTTTGACCACGTTGCCATGCACGTCGGTCAGCCGGAAGTCGCGCCCGGCATAGCGGTAGGTGAATCGCTCGTGATCGAACCCTAGCAGATGCAAAATGGTGGCGTGCAAATCATGGATGTGCACTTTGTTCTCCACCGCTTGGAACCCGAACTCGTCGGTCGCACCGTACACAAACCCCTTCTTCACGCCTCCGCCGGCCAGCAGCATCGTGAAGCCGTAGTGGTTGTGGTCGCGGCCGTTGACCTTGCCAGCATTGTTATTAGCGGCCAGTTCCACGGTCGGCGTGCGACCGAACTCACCGGCGATCATCACCAACGTTTCTTCGAGCAAGCCGCTACTCTTCAAATCGCGGATCAGCGCCGCGATCGCCCGGTCGATCTGTCCCGCTAAGCGGCGATGGTTGACTTCCAAGTCATCGTGGTTATCCCACGGCTGCCCGGCTCCGTGCCACAACTGCACATAGCGGACGCCGCGTTCCACCAGCCGACGAGCGATCAGAATCTGACGAGCCGGATGGCCTTCACCATAGGCGTCCAGCACATGCTGCGGCTCGCGGCTCACGTCAAACGCTTCAGCCGCTTCCTGCTGCATCCGGTAAGCTAACTCGAACGAGTGGACTCGCGCCTCAAGTTGCGGATCGACCTTCCGCTGGTCGAGATGCTGGCGATTGAGTTGCTGCAACAGATCAAGTTGGCGACGTTGCTCCGTATCGCTGACGTAGTGATTGCGGACGTTGGCGACCAACTTCTCAATATCGGTATGCTGCGAATCGATATAAGTCCCTTGGTACACACCTGGCAAGAATCCTGACTGCCAGTTCTGTGATTCTTGAATCGGATATCCGCCCGGGCACATTGCGATGAATGCAGGCAGATTTTGGTTCTCCGTTCCCAAACCGTAGGTCGTCCAGGATCCCAAACTCGGACGGACCAAACGCGCGTCGCCGCAATTCATCAACAACAGCGACGGCTCATGATTGGGAACATTCGCATGCAGCGACCGCAGCACGGTGAACTCATCGATCACCTCACCGACATTCGCGAAGATCTCACTGACCTCGATGCCGCTTTCACCATAGTTCTTAAACTTAAAAGGTGAGGGCAGGGCGGCTCCGGTCTTCCGCTCGGTTCTTAACGTATTGGGAATCTCACGCCCCGCATACTTGTCGAGCGCCGGCTTCGGGTCGAAGGTATCGATATGGGAGCAGCCACCGTTAAGAAAGATGTGGATGACGTGTTTGGCCGTGCCGGGAAAGTGCGGCTGGCGCGGGGCCAGCGGCGTGATCGACGGCGCCGCCTGCGCTACTGGCATCAGCCCGCCGGTCTCGCCCAGCATCTGGGTCAGCGCCAGGGCACCTAGCCCCATCCCGGTGCGGGTCAGCAATTCTCGGCGTGTGACCAACGCTTCAGGGCGGTGGGAATAAATCGACATGTTTCAGGTTCTCCGGTGCTCTGCGAAGCGGTGTGCGTGGGGACTAATCGACAAACGTGAACTCGTTGGACATCAACAACACTTGGGCGTACCGTGCCCAAGGGTCCAGCTTGTCGGCATCAGAAGTGGTTGCTTGCTCGATAAACCGCTGTCCCGTGTCCGTTTCATCGGCGTTTGGCGAGCGTGCAAACAGAGTTTGATAGAGCCACGCAATCCGTTCAGTGGGATCCGAGATGTGCTGCAATTCCTCACGAGCGACGAGGCGCTGTGCCTGCTCGACCGCGAAGGGATGGTTCATCAAATACAGCGCCTGCTGCGGGACCGTGGTCAGGTAGCGGCGCGGCGTGTGCGCATCAGGTGAGGCAACGTCAAAGGTCCGGAAAATCCCTGGCAGATTCTGGCGGTCGATGTGGCTGTACACCGTACGCCGCGGAAGAAAGGGCGTCTGCGTGATGTCGATCGACTTGCCGAGAACCTTGTGATCCAGCGTTGCCGAAACCGCCAGCAGGCTGTCCCGCAGGCCTTCAAAGTCAAGCCGGCGGCGATTCATCCGCCAAACCAAACGATTTTCAGGATCGACCAATGCCGCGTCTTCGCGGTAATCGCTTCCCTGTTGGTAGACCGATGAAAGCACGATTTGCCGCACCAGTCGCTTGGTCGACCAACCCTCCTGCATCAACTGACGAGCCAGGTAGTCCAGCAATTCCGGATGCGACGGCGGATCACTGCGCAAGCCAAAATCGCTCGACGTCTCTACCAATCCTTGACCGATCAAATGTTCCCAGACGCGGTTCACCCAGACGCGGGCCGTGAGCGGATTGTTGGGGTCGACGATCGCCTGGGCTAATTCCAACCGCCCGCTGCCGTGCTGGAATGGTTGACGGTTCTCACCCGCAAGCTGTCGCAGGAATTGACGCGGCACGGCGTCGCCAGGAGTTCCCGGATTGCCACGTTTGAGGATCCGCGGATCGCCTTGTGGGCCTTCTCGATCGGTCATCACCATCGCCTGGCGAGGGGCGTTATCCGACGCGGCCCACTGCGTCACCCGCTCGCGCAATCTATTGAGTTCATCTCGATCATCGCCGCGCAGAAAGCGTTCGACTTGATCGGCAGCGACAACGGCGGGCGACTGAGGATCGTGTATCAATTGACGAAGTTGTTCAGCCGCGGCATCCTCGAGCGCTGTCGGCGCGGGTTGGCCTTGTTCTGCTGCGGCCGTTTTCGCCGTATCCCAACTGCGGTGGACACGAGCGAACAACTGAGCATAACGATCGATCACCTGATCAAAATTCTGAGGCTCAAAATCCTGGAACAGCTCGGCAACCAGCGGATTTAGAGGCGTCTCATACTCGCCCGCCGCAAACTGTTGCGCCAGTGCAGCGGCCGAGGTCTGGAAACCTTCGGCGGGCAACTCCGCCAAGCGGTGCCACGGAGCGAAAATCGGATGATCGCCGCGGAGCTTATCTTCTAAGAATTTGGTCCAGCGTTCACCCTGGCGACGCGATCGTTCGCGTTGCCCCTCTTGTTTCCAGTACTCCGGATCCCGAGCCGCATAGCGACCTTCAAAGGCTGAGGCCAAAGACGCACCGAGTCGCTCGATCACCTGATCTTGAATGTCTCGCTGCTTTCTCGCCAGAAAGTCTGCGACGGCCTGTTCTCGCTGTTGCAACTCCTGCTGATAGGCTCCAGCGAGGTCCTCGAGTGGCAAGGTGGTCTCCTGGGAGGCCACAAACACGCCATAAAGCGAGTAGTAATCCGCTGTCGGAATCGGATCGTATTTGTGGTCGTGACAACGGGCGCAAGCAACGGTCAGGCCCATCATTCCCCGTGTGACCACATCGATGCGATCATCGGTGATGTCATGAATGTTGTTCAAAAAGCGGCGGCCGACCGTTAAGAACCCCATGGCTGCCAGCGGCGCTCGCTCATCGCCTTCCAAGAGTTGATCAGCGGCGAGTTGATAGGTTAGAAACCGGTCATAAGGCAAGTCTTCATTAAGCGACCGGATAACCCAATCCCGAAACACATAGGCATACTTATAGTTGCGATCTTCCTCGAACACATAACCTTTGGTGTCGGCATAGCGGGCAATGTCTAACCAGTACCGCCCCCAGCGCTCGCCGAACCCAGGCGACTCCAGTAGCCGATCCACTAGACGCACCACCGCGTCGGGCGAAGTGTCCGCGACAAACTGCTCCACCTCTTGAGGGTCAGGCGGCAATCCGGTCAGATCGAGCGTCAATCGCCGGATCAGGACGCGGCGATCAGCCGGCTGATTGGGCCGCAGCCCCGTGGCTTCAAGCGACGCGAGGATAAAGCGGTCGATCGGAGTGGCCGCCCAACTCGAATCCTGGACCGCGGGCACTTCGGGGTCAGCGATGCTTTGAAAGGCCCAGTGCGATTGCGCCGTGGCGTCTTTGGAAAGGGGAGCCGCCGTGGCTGGCCAAGGTGCACCGAGTTCCACCCACCGCGTTAGCGCCGCGATGGCTTTTTCCGGCAGTTTAGCATCCGGCGGCATCTGCACGTCGCCGTCGTAACGAATCGCGCGGATCAGAGCGCTGGCGTCAGCGTCACCGGGGACCAGGGCAGGGCCGTTGGAGTTGCCTGCCAGTAGATGTTCGAGCGAATCAAAACGAAGTTCGGCTTCCTGCGTCTCAGCACCGTGGCACTCGATGCAGCTTACCATCAGCACCGGTCGCACCTCACGCTCGAAGAAGTCAGCGACTTCCGGATCGATCGCGGGTGCCGTTGAATCATTCGCCTGTGACGGAGAGACGATCAGTGCAAGGACAGCCAGAAAGGATGCCAGTTGCAACAATTTCATACGTAGCTCAAGGGACAGAGGCGGGATGAAACAGGTGGGACGACGTCGATGGCATCCACGGATGCTCAAGCGGCTCGATTGTACGCGGGAACGCGTAACTCGTCAGCCGTTTCTTGCCCTGACGGGTATCTGGGTGTGAGCGTCACGAAAGTAGGTAGGAAATTCGGGTCTCTGGTAAGCTGAACCCAGAGGTTACCTATT
>CALELC010000679.1 GCA_937904535.1 uncultured Planctomycetaceae bacterium | reverse complement strand
GATGGCTCACGGCGGCACCGATCTAACGGACATCCGCAGCGGCACGATTGCCGAAGCGATCGAGAACGGCGACGTGGCGATCCGCCGGTTGGTGGAAGAAGCATCCAAGACGATCGGAATCGCCGTGGTGAATATTGTTCACCTGCTCGCCCCGGACCGCATCATCCTCGGCGGCGGCTTGGTGGAAGCCATGGAAGAGATGATCCTCAACACCGTCAAGCGAACTGCGAAGAAGCATGTGATGCATGCCTATCGTGACCGCTTTGACGTGGTGGCCGCTAAGCTGGGCGACGATGCCAGTGTGCTCGGGGCGGCCGCCTGGGTGAAGCACCACGTGATGTCGGCGAGCAATCAGCGGTAGTTGAGCAGCATCGTGTTCGGCGACGATGGTGGCCGGTACACCGACCGCACGGGCCGGCCCCCTTCCTCCGGCGCGCTGAGCAGTTCCGGCGACGGAGCACCACCTGGGAAGCCTTCTTCATAACTGGGCGGCGGCACTAAACTCGGGCCGCCAAGCTGGGACAAGTCGACCTGGCGTGCGGCATCGCGCGGCATCGCAAACAGCTGCGGATCGGCCGAGATCATCTGATTGACGACGTAGTTGCCGATCTCTAACCGCAGCTCCAGCGGCGGCCCTTCGCTGGGCAACAGTTTCAGATGCACACGGTGCGGCAGCGCGCACTGTTGGTCGGGGTAATAGCGGTGCAGCGAGCCGCTGGCAGCGGCCACCATCCGTCCATCGGGACCGTAGAGCATTTGGTCGGTAACGTAGCCGGCGGTTGGTTCGATGATGCACACGCGGCTGTACAATCCATCGACCATCGGGATCATCGTCCGCACTTCGAGTCGACCGTCAGTACGCCGAATCGGACCTTCGACAACATCGCCCGGGTTGATATGCACGAGCCCCAGCGCGTCGCCGATCCAGGTTGGGTCGACCGGCAGGATCGAGCGAATTGGCTGCCGTTGGAATTGCTCGTGGGTCGAGAAATACAGCGTCTGCGACATCCCTTCGGGGACCTGAAACCAGAACAACTCGTCGTTACTGCCCAAGTCCAAGCCAGAGCCGAGCAAAATCGGCACGCTCGCTCGCATGCGGAAGTTTCGCGGCCGGTCGACCGACAACGTCGCCGACAGCCGCGGCACGTTGCTCATGCTGAGCACTTCCATCGTCACCGAGTTACTCGCCAATTGGCCAATCCCATCGGTGCGATTGACCACCTCGGTGAGCTGTTCGAGCGTCGGCAGCGAGTCAAACACCGGCGGGGGCGGCAGGTGTCCGGCGGGCACGGTTTGGCGGTAACAGGTCGCTCCACCGGCAACGTGTAAGGTCAAAATGGTGAGCAGCCACAGCTCCGGACCGCTGCTGCGGCGCCGAGCGGGTTGAACGGAATTGCGATCGTGCCGATCCTTGGCAACGCGCTCCATCAATCGCTCGCCTCACAGTACAGAAGTTCTTGCAGCGCTTCGCTCAGCGGTCCGATTTGGCTGCGACTGATTTCCCATTGCCGCACGTCGACCTCGGAGCCGTCGGCCACGATTTGCAGCCGCATCAGTTCGCCGCCCTCCTCGCCGGGCAACGCACAGGCTAAACGCTCCGCCGGCTCCAGCGGCTGCAAGCGGACTACACGGCGGCGCAGCAGCGTTAACGCCAGCAGGTATCGCAGCGGTCCTTGCTGCGGCGTATCGGCCATCTGCCGCAACAGGTCGATCAACACAGCATCGGGGGCCAGCACCAGCTTGCGCGCGCCGGCTTCCGGCATGCGGCATTTCCACCAGCCGACCGTGCCCTCGGGCGGTTCAGTCCAGGCCTGAGCCGAGTAATCGCGACGCACGAAATCCTCGCCGTCCTCGATCACCACCGAGTAATACACCTCGCCCTCGCGGAGCGGTCGATCCTCGACACAGCAGCGGCGAGAGCAACGATTGACTTTGTATTCTGTGAGTGCCATCGGGTGCGACCAACCGGAAAAAACAAACTCAATCCCTGTCTAACACGTAATCCTGATCAAGCGGAAGGGGAAAAGCAGCCCCGCGGGTTGGGGCGAGTCGGCTGTTGATCCGCTCTCGTCCTCATCCGCATGGTTCTGGTAACGTAGCAGGTGCGGTCTTTGTACCGCGCGCCGCCTTTGACCTGTCTCAGCTCCACTTGAGGCTGGTTGCGGCATCTTCAGAATGCCTTCCATTTTCGCTGCCGATCGCCGCCCCTTCCTCGGCTTTACGAGTTCTCGCTGTTCATGCGCCGCACGCTCTTACTGATCCCCCACGAAGTCGCCTCGCTGCCAATCTTCGGTTTCGGCTGGATTCTCGCCCTGATGGTGGTCGCAGCGATCGGCGTCACGATTTACTTGGCTTCGCAGCGGCAAAGCGTATCGCAGTACTGGCAACAAAGTGGGCTGCTGTGGGGAATTTTTGCCGCTGCGGTCGTGTTCTTGCTGCCCAATGCCGAATTGCTCAATTCGCAAGGCCAGCCGGTGGGGCTGGCCATTCGCGGTTACGGTGTGATGCTGCTCGCTGGCGTTGTCGCTGCCGTGGCGCTCGCACTGGCCCGCGCCCGCCGCTATGGCATCCCAGAGGAAGTGATCCTGGGAATCGCTCCCTGGGCGGTAGTCGGTGGGATCATCGGAGCGCGAACGTTTTATGTGATCGAGTATCGCGACAAGTTTTTCTCGGCTGACATGCTGCTGACACTCCGCCGGATCCTCAACTTCACCGAGGGGGGCCTGGTGGTTTATGGCTCGTTCATCGGCGGTTTCGCCGCCGCCGCGGGCTACATCCTGTACAAGCGACTGCCGCTGCTCCGGCTCGGCGACGTGATCATTCCAACGATGTTCATCGGTTTGGCGCTGGGGCGGATCGGCTGTCTGCTGAACGGCTGCTGCTATGGCGGTCCGTGTCCCGACAATTCGTGGGCGTTGCGGTTTCCCAATGGCAGCCCGGTGTATCAGGATCAGCTCGAGAGCGGCCAGCTCGTTGGGATTGAACTGAACAGTGACCACTCTGAAGTGCGTTCCGTTGTTCCCAATTCGCTGGCGGCTGCTGAGGGAATTGAGGCGGGTGACCGCGTGGAGAAGTTCGGCTTCGTCCGTTCCCTGGAACAGGTCACGGCCGATCGTCCGATGGAAGAGGCGCCTTATGGCCTGTTGGCAGTGATCGAAGGCCAAGACCACTATTGGTCAGCGGCGGAACTGCCGAGGGTGGCCGATCCGGTCAAACCGACGCAGATCATGGGAGCGATCGGTGGCTTGTTTTTATGCGTTAGCCTCTGTTTCGCCTCGCGATTTGTGCACCGCGATGGCCTGATCATGCTCAGCGGTTTCGCTGGTTATGCGGTAATGCGGTTTGGGATGGAGATCCTGCGGAACGACGAACCAGGCCAATTTGGAACCCATCTGACGATTTCGCAGTGGGTCAGCATCGTGGTGCTGATCATTTCGCTGGCAGCATGGATGTGGCTGTTGTGGTTCGCACCGCGGCGCAGCCAGAGCGAACTAGCGGAAGCTTAGGGCTCAGGAATTCGTCAGGTCTTAAGCCTGGTCGTGATGCGGGCGCGGACCCGAGCGTTTGCCGGCGGGAGTGCCGCCAGCTGCACCGCCGTGGCGTCCACCCTCGGGCTGGTCTTCATCCACGCGATCGCCGTTGTGATCGTAGATCCCGGCACTCATCGCGTCTTCTTGCTGAGCATCGTCGTAGCCGCCGTCGCCTTCGGTGGTGCCGGCTAGACCGCCGCTGGCCAATCCACCGCCAGGCGTGCCCGCCGCGTTGCTGCCGCCGGCTGAATCAGGGCTGGACTGATCGGGCAACATTTCATCGTCCCGTTGGCCAGCTCGTCGTCGGGGTTCGTGCTTGGATGTCATTGGTCGTCTCTGCGTTAGCGGCCCGGTCTCATGTTTTTGCGAACCCCGTAGTCGTCGGCGGCGATTTCCAACCAAATCAGCTCGGGATTATCGCTAGCGATTGCTTGGGCCTCTGCAACTGACAGACCGAAGGCGGCTTCATCGATCGAGTCGCTCAATTTGTTCAGCTTCAGCCCTTCCTTTTCGGCGATCTCAATCGCTTCGTAACCGGTCAACCGCAGGCGTTCACCGTCACCACGAGCCACCGGTTCGTCATCGCCTTCGGCATCCTGCTCGCGGCTGGCACAGCTCACGCACTGCGAGGCATAGGGCAATACTTTCAGTCGCCCCAGAGCGATCGGATTGCCGCAACGGGTGCATTTGCCGAAGCTGTGATCCTCGATCCGCCGCAGCGCCGCTTGCACCTCGGTCAGCATCTCGCGAGCGTTTTCGATAATCTGAATATCCGCATCGACTTGCCCATCAGCGGAATCGGCCAGATGGATCGGGGCGTGCGAGAGGTTGCCGGCGGGATTGATCTCTTCGCGAATGGCATCCGAGACATCATCGACATCGCCGAGCAATCGGTCGCGCAACTCGCGCAGCTGCTCGCGAAATTGCTCGATTTGCTCGGCCGACAAGGGATCGTTGCTGGGCATGTTCTGAACCTCAGGGTGCTGAGAGAGATGATTCGACATCGGCTTGCCGTCCATCTCTTGCAGTGGCAAATCCTGCGCCACCCAGCGGGGCCTAGGCTGGTCTGCCCGCTGTCCCAAACGCTAACTGATCAGGTCCTGCACGACGTTTCCATACACGTCGGTGAGACGGAAATCACGGCCTGCGTGATTAAAGGTCAAACGCTTGTGATCGAGTCCTAATAAGTGCAGGATGGTGGCGTGCCAATCATGCAGGTGCACCGGACGGTCGACCGCTTTGGCTCCGACTTCATCGGTGGCTCCATACTGCAGGCCTCCCTGAATGCCACCACCGGCCATCCACAAGCTGTAGCCCTGACTGTTGTGATCGCGTCCTGTGCCGCTCTGCGCATAAGGTGTGCGGCCGAACTCGCCAGCCCAGATCACCAGCGTGTCGTCAAGCATCCCCCGCTGCTTCAAATCGGCTAGCAGCGCCGCGACCGGCCGATCCGTCGCAGCACACGCTGCTGGCAATTCTTCCTGCAATCGGAAATGGTGATCCCAGCCCACTGGCGCGGTGATCTCGATGAACCGCACGCCCGCTTCGGCGAGCCGCCGGGCCATCAAACATTGCCGGCCAAAACGATCGCAGGGTGATCCGGCCCCAATCCCATACTGGCGAAGCATCGTGTCCGACTCGTCCGACAAGTCCATCAGTTCGGGAATCTCACCCTGCATGCGGAACGCGAGTTCGAACGACTCGATCGCAGCTTCGATGGCGGTGTGATGCGGGTCTTGTGCCAACCGGTGCCGATTGAGATCTCGGACCAGGTCGAGTTGCGCACGCTGCTGCGGCAATGCCAGCCGCCGCGACTCAACGTTTTTCAGCGGCGGCCCCGGTTCGGAATCCACCTTTAAGATCGCAGCGTAGAAGCCGGGAATCTGGTTGGTACCGATCTTGGTACCCTGATAGATCGCTGGCAAAAAGGCGCTGCCAAAGTTTCGTGCTCCGCCGTTATCCGACGGCGGGTTGATGGTGATGAATCCCGGCAGGTTACTGTTCTCCGTTCCCAGTCCATACAGGCACCACGCGCCAAGCGAAGGCCGAGTGAACTGAAAACTGCCGGTGTGCATTTGGATGAACGCCTGCGAATGGTTCGGCAGGTCGGTCTGCATGCTGTTGATGATGCACAGGTCGTCCGCATGCCGGCTCAGTTCCGGCAGCAGTTCCGAGATCCACTGACCCGACTCGCCATGCTGCGAAAACTGAAACGGCGAGGGCATGAACGTCGGTCCTGCGGGCCCGCTCTTGGCCGCAGCGAGTTGTTTCAGTTCCGGCTTGGGATCGAACAAATCGATATGCGAGGGGCCGCCGTTCATACACAGGAAGATCACCCGCTTGGCACGCGGCGAAAAATGCGTGGGTCGTGGCGCCAACGCTCCTTCCCCGCCGGCGCTGCGTTCCGCGCCCGCCTGGTCAGCGGTAGCTTGCTGAGCTAGGCCGGCAAACGCCAAGTAACCGAATCCTGAAGCGATCGACTGCAGCACGCTGCGGCGAGAATACTCCCACCCGATCCGCGGCTCACCTGTTGGCGTAAAGGACATGGCTGCTTCCTTCGTTTTGAGCGTCTACCGGAATCGGTGCCAGAAAAGGGAGTGTCCCTTTTCCGCCAGGCCTTCAACTGTTCAGCGAGGCCTTCGATTGGATCTCAATCATTTTGCGGTGCTGAATCGCTGGCGCTACTGTCAATCAAACGTGGGCCGACGATCGTTGCCTTTTGAAATACCGAAGCCCACCTTCGTTCAATCTTAGCGGTTTTGCTGCCACCTGACGTTGAACGGCGAGCCGATCAATCGAGGTACTGAAACTCGGCGGTCGACAGCAGAGCCTGACAGAAACTTGTCCATTTCATTGGTGGACTATCGCCAGCCGAATCGGAGGTAACTGACGGCTCCGTCTTGCTTGCAGCGTCGAAGTCCATCGCCGTTAAGAACTCCTGACAACGCTGCTCTTCCAGAGGGTCGGGCAAGCGGTTGTAGCACCATTGGAAGCCCATTCGAATCCGTTCAACATCGTCGGCCGTCTGCCGCAGCAACCGCGTCGCCAGCGCCTCGGCACGATCTTGAACGAAGTCGCTGTTCATCAAATACAACGCTTGCGTGGGAACCGTGGTCGTTTCTCGCTGGCCAGTGACGAGGCTCGGCTCCGCAAAATCAAACAGGTCGAGCACGTCGGGCAAACGGTCGCGGATCACCGGCAGGTAGACCGAACGGTGTACCGCCCCGTCCAGATCGCTGGGCAGTCGTTTGTCGAGCCCGATGAGCGAAATCGGCCGGTCACCGATCACGCGTCCGACCAATGAGCCGACCGGGCGCTGGAGGTCGATTTCCCCCGAGACGACGAGCATCGCGTCGCGAAGTTCCTCCGCCGACAACCGCCGCTTGGCCGCGCGCCACAGCAACCGATTGTCGGGATCTTGCAAAAACGCCGCCTCGCGATGCTCTGAGCTTTGGCGATAAGTACGCGACAACACCAGCTCACGGATCAACTGTTTGATCGACCAGCCTTCCTGCATGAATCGCAGCGTCAGGTGGTCGAGCAGTTCGGAGTGGCTA
>CALELC010000678.1 GCA_937904535.1 uncultured Planctomycetaceae bacterium | reverse complement strand
ATCGTGAACACCCAGGCGCGAGCCGTGCCACCCAATTATCCGAACCTGTCACTTTCGTTCCGAGTCATTCCCCTTTCCGTCCTACACTGATACTTCCACAGCCCACGACTTGGGGTTTACACACCGCCGGTCCCCTCCGTGTGCGCCTTACTGCTGATCGCGATCTCGATGTCTTCACCTGTCTTTACTCCGCTCTCACAGAATCCAGGTCGTCAGCCCGTGCTGCGGGGCGTAGCGCTCGACATGGACGGCCTGCTGTTTGAAACCGAAAGCCTGTACTGGCAGGTGGGCCAGCAGGTGCTGCAGCGGCGCGGCCACCAGTTCTGCAGCCAACTGCAGCAGCGAATGATGGGCCGCGTCGGCGTGGCTGCGATGCAGCAAATGATCGACTTTCATGCGCTTTGCGATGACCCGCATCAATTGCTAGCGGAATCTGAAGAGATCTACCACAAACTGCTCGCCGACGGGCCGGAGCCGATGCCCGGCATGCCTGAGCTGATCGCGCTGCTGGAGCGGCTGGAAATCCCGTTTGGAGTCGCCACCAGCAGCCGCCGCAAGTTCGCCGTGCAGATCCTCCAGTCACAAAGCTGGTTTAATTCGCTCGCGTTTTTGCTCACGGGCGATGACGTGACCCACGGCAAGCCGCATCCCGAAATCTATCACCGAGCGGCCGAACAGTTCGGTATCCCGGCCTCGCAAATGCTCGTGCTTGAAGACAGCGGCAATGGATCGGCTGCGGCGGTAGCGGCCGGTGCGGTCGTGATCGCGGTCCCGAATGCCTGCACGAACAACCATTCCTTTGAATCCGTATTCGCAATCGCTCACTCGCTGCGAGATCCGATCATCCAACAAACGTTGGGAATCGAAGTTTCGGGAGCCGGAGCAAACAGCTAAGCTGTCACAGAACCTCCAATGTTTTGTGACAGCTCGAGTTCGGGTCGGTACGGCCGAAAGCAGCCGCCTGCCGTCAGCCAAGCTTGGCGGCCGGCACCCTGCCAGGTGCCAGGCCAGCGGCGGGTGACAGGGCCGTTCGATTCGGCGGGTACCGCGCGCAGCGCAACACCGGCGGCGCGCACCTCGCCGTGAGCGATCGGCGGTGCACCCGTCGTTCACGGCTACAGCACGCGCCGTGCGGCTGCCCCAGCTCCCGGGGAGCTGTACCAAAGCATTCGTAACATCCTTCGTCAGTACCCGTTATGGCTCGAAAACAAACGCTCGACCGCCCTGCTCCTGTCGCCGCACCTGCCGCGGACGCACCTGTCGAAGCGGTGCCGCTGAGCCCCGAGGCGGCGCGGGCCCAGAGTTTTCGCGTAGCCGCGTATCGCGAAACCGTCGAGTCGATCGCGGTGGCGATCATCTTGGCGCTGCTGTTTCGCGCCTTCATCGCCGAAGCGTTTGTGATCCCCACCGGTTCGATGGCCCCGACGCTAATGGGTGAGCACAAGGACCTGTTCTGTCCGCAGTGCAACGTACAGTTTCAGGTCGGCGCCAGCGTCGAACCGCGTGCCGGTGCCACGGTGATCGGCGGAATCTGCCCCAATTGCGGCTACGTCCATGCCTTGGATCTGGCCAGCAACCCGGCTGATCAGAACTTCAGCGGCGACCGGATTTTGGTCAGCAAGTTTGCTTACGCCCTATCCGATCCCGAGCGTTGGGACGTGGCGGTATTCAAGTTTCCTGGCAATCCCAAACAAAACTACATCAAGCGAATTGTTGGGCTGCCAGGCGAAACCCTGATGATCCACCACGGCGACGTGTACGCCCGGCCGTTGCAAGCCGGTGGCGGGGGTGAGCGAACCGCAGCCGCATCGATCGCGAACCGCGATTTCCAGATGCTCCGCAAGCCAGCGGAAAAATTGCTGGCAATGGCGCATCATGTCTACGATTCGGATTATCAGCCGATCCGCCTCAATGAAGCCGGTTACCCGCTGCAGTGGCAGCCCTGGCAGCCGGGAGCCACGACGCCGCCCCGCGATTCATGGAGCTTGAAACCGGTCGAGCGCACACTGCGAGCCGATGTCGACGCCAGCGGCGACCAGTGGAAATGGCTACGGTATTTCCATCGCACGGCCGACATGCAGCAATGGGCGCGGGCCGAACAGGGGCTGGGATTGGGTGATGTCGATCCCTATCAAAGCCGCGCAATCACCGACTTCTACGCCTACAACACCTACATCAACGTCCCGTCGCACTACGTCTACGAGCGGACGCCGCAAGCCGTCGCTCAGGACCCGGCTGGCGGGCTGTTGGGGCGACTGGTCAATATCTTCCGCAGTCCCTCCGGCGTGTTCGATCCGCGTTACGTCAGCGGCGACCTGTCCCAATTTGGCGACGAACCGATGGTCGGCCAGTACGACATTGCCGAGGAAGGTTTGCACTGGGTGGGCGACTTGATTTTGCAAGCCGACGTGGAAACTTCGAACGACTGCCGCGAACTGCTGCTGGAAATTGTCGAAGCTGGCGTGCAGTACCAGTGCGTGATCGACCTGAAGACCGGCGTGGCCCGCGTCAGCATCCTCGATGGCCAGCAAACGCATCGCTTTCGCGCTGGCGATCAAGCCGCCGAAACGGTCTCGGCCCAGACCGATGTGACCGCTGGCCGGCGCGTGAAGTTGCGGTTCACCAACGCCGACGATCAGTTGTTGCTGTGGGTCGACGACGAACTCGTTACCTTCGATGGTCCGACTACGTTTGACCACCGCGATTTCCGCTCGGAAGCGAACGATCGACCTCACTACGACCCGGCCCGCCATCCGCTGGACGCCGCGCCGCTGGGGCTTGCCGTTCGCGGCGGTTCCGCCACGGTCCACCGGCTCAAAGTAGACCGCGACAAGTATTACATCGCCACCGCCACGTCATCCCGGGCCGGCCTGAACGACTACGAGTTCAACGAAATGCTCGGCCTCCGCGACACCAATTCGCCGATCGGCACGCTTCAGCAGGTGCTGCGCGAACCCCAGTTGTGGAACGGATTCGCGGGCTGGCAGTCGCGTCGCACGATTGACTTTGACCTCGACCAGGACCAGTTTTTCCCGATGGGCGACAACAGCCCCGAAAGCGCCGATGCTCGTTGTTGGATCGACCCGGGCACGCCATTTCAGCGGGCTCGTGCCGTCGACCCCGACGCTTACTACTGGGCCGATAAACATTACGTGCCTCGCGATCTCCTAGTCGGCAAGGCGGTCATGGTATTTTGGCCGCACCACTGGAGTCGCCCGCTGCCGATCACGCCGAACTTTGATCGCATCGAACTGATTCGCTGAAGTCTTTTTTGCTCCGCCATCCCAAGGCTCACCACGCATGGACGCGTCACCCACAGCCGAGCAACGGCCGATCCTGCAGGCCATTGATCTGCACAAGACCTACGGCCGACGTCACGTCGTCGACGGCGTCAATCTGCATGTCGGCGAAACCGAAATCGTCGGCCTGCTCGGCCCCAACGGTGCCGGTAAATCGACCTCGTTCCGCATGATCTGCGGCATGGTCGCGCCCGATCGCGGACGTGTTTACCTCAGCGGCCATGACGTCACCGACTGGCCAATGTTCCGCCGTGCCCGGGACGGCTACATGGGATATCTGCCCCAAGAACCGAGCGTCTTTAAGAAGCTGACGGTCGAGCAAAACATCTCGTCGCTGCTGGAACTGCTGGGCGTCGATCGCAAGACTCGCCTGCGGCGGACCGACGAATTGCTCGCAGAGTTCAACATCACACACATCCGCAAGAGTAAGGCGGCAGGCCTCTCCGGCGGTGAACGGCGCCGCTTGGAGATTGCCCGCTGCCTGGTCAGCAATCCGCGCATCGTGATGCTCGACGAACCGTTCGCGGGGATCGACCCGGTCACGGTGCAGTCGATCCAGAGTGTGATCCGGCAACTCCGCGACTCCGGCATCTCTGTATTGATCACCGACCACGCGGCCCGTGAAATCCTCGGCACCGTCGATCGCTGCTACGTCATCTACCAGGGCCAAGTGTTGATCGATGGCTCGCCTGAAGAGGTGAAACTGCATCCCAAAGTCCGTGAAGAATACCTCGGCGATCTCGACGCCGCCGCGGGCACAACACACGCCGCCACGGGCACGCCTTCACCGCATTTCCCGCCCGCCGGCGATGCCCCCGCCGCACGTTCGGTTCCCAGCCAGCGCCGGCGTGTCGCCCAGCCGATCACCGATGTGTGATGCTCAGAGATCCTCTGGCCGGTTGACGTTTCGAGCCACTGCAACCGGCAAATCGACCCGGGTCACCTGACGTGCACCGATCCAGCGGTTCAGACTTCGCTGCGGAGTTGCGAGCACTTGTTCGAGCTCCGTAAGCACCGCAAGCGGGTAGACCGCCAGCAGAGGCTCGGCCCGCTGGTGATCAAAACTTGCACACACCACGCCCTGGGCTTGCAACCAAGCCTCCGCGAGTTGCCACAGATGCTCGGTGGTGATATCCGGCATGTCGACCGGCGTCACCAACACCCCCGATAACTGCTGAGCAGCGGCATAGCGGAGCGCCGTGACCACTCCCATCGCCGGCCCGAGTTCCGGCTGTTCGTCGAGCAAGCCGATTTCACTGGCCGCTCCGTCCCCTGAGCGTCCCGAAATCCCTGGGCGTCCCGAAACGGCAACTTGGCGCACCAGCGGCCGCAAACGCGCAATCGCATGGTCCAAGTAGCTCACCGCCGCGGCCGCAGTGCTGCTGGGATGCGGCAGCGTGGCCTTATCGATCCCCATCCGCGAGGACTTGCCACCGGCCAACACCACACCGAGCAAGTCGAAGGCGGCTGGCAACGTAGGATGGGGCGTCGCAGGCGGCTCCGCCTCACTCATGGCCGCCGCGGTTGCTCCCCACCACTCGCCGACGGCGGCAGCCCGCGAGCGACGACGTCTTCGACCCAGCCTCGGGCTCGCATCATCGTCGGAAAGCCGATCGTCGGGGCCGATAGCAGGGCCACATGCCGCAGGTCGTCGGCCTGGCAGCCGACTTCGATCGCTTTGCGGCAGTGCGAATGGGCAGCCCCTTCGAGCCCGGCACCAATGGAGATCGCCAATTTCACCAGCGCAATCTCGCGTGGCGACAGCGGCCCGGCTTCCCGCGCGGCCTCCCCGAACGCTTCGTAGGCCTGCATGTACTGCGGGTACAGTTGGTGCATCTGCTGATACGGTTTTGGAATCATCGCTGCGAGTTCTCCTCGAGATTCATCATACCTGCTGAGCAGCCCCACAGCGTCGCCGATCCAAACGTCGCCGATCAAAGCATCGCCGATCCAAGTGTCGCCGATCGCTCCGTCGATCGGAGGTCCCCGGAATTGGTCATTGACTTCCGCAACCGCCAGCATCTTCCCCGGTGCCCACCCCAGCCTCAATTCGAC
>CALELC010000677.1 GCA_937904535.1 uncultured Planctomycetaceae bacterium | reverse complement strand
GACGGCCGGTTGATGATGGTAAACCCTCGATGCGTTCCCCGTGAATCGACCTGTTCTGTTGCTGACCGATTAGGTTGATCGCTGCAGTCTTGAGACGGATCACCACCACATCAAGAGCCGCCGAACCTCCCATTAAAAAGAGTACCCCATCAAAAGGAGTGGATGACATGTCGCGAACCGCTCGAGTACTGCTAGGTATCGTTGCTGCGCTCGCCATTCCGGTTAGTTGTACTTTGGCACTTGGTTTCCGACTTGGTGAATCAAAAGAAGAGCTAAATCTCAAGTATGACGTATCGGTCTACGACCACGATACCGGTCGCGTTACGGTCGAATTTACGCTCAAGGACGAAGGGCGACTCAAGCCCATTGAATCCGTTGACTTACATATACCAAGCAACGAGAAGCATGACGGCGGTGGTTTCAAATCCGATCTGACTATATCAATGGCTCTCCGCAGAGATGGAAGAAATCAGGCTGGGCGAATTCACCTCCGCAAGGATTGGGCTGAACGCGCCGAAATTCAAATAAAGACTGGACAGCTTGATGGAAAGCAGGAACCATTGACATGGTATTACCACGCGATCCCGCTGAAGGAGTTGGTCGCGCGGGCAAAGGTACACGAAACCGTGAACTAAAGATGCGAACAAGATCCTTGCCACCGCAACAGAACGATCGCATGCGACGGAGCCGGCGGCCGGATTGGATATGTAATCAATGCGTATCGCCCCGGCCCGCTGATGCGTGACGTTCGTCGGCGATAGTTTTTACAAGCTGCGTGCTTCCTCATCCATCAGCGTTCGATAGCTTGCTCGGTCGAACATCCGGCGCCTGTCGAGGATTGACGGGACGATTCAACATCAAAGCAGACATCCAGCTGAAAGCGAGACAACACCATCAGTGATCAACATTGCTCGGTCCTCTGTCGTCGTGTTCTCGGCGGGCGCGGTAGACCATGCGGTGCGAACACTTGCGATGGGCCTTGCTCGGTCAACATCCGGCGTCTGACCTTGCTCGGCCAAACGTCCGGCGCCTGACTTTGCTCGGCCACCGGCGATCGGCTACGATGACAAGTTCAAACAACACCGGGGCGCTGCGACCAGCGAACCAGCACTCGGCGAACCATGCGTTCGAAGGGAGGCCTCGGATCGCCGGTTGATGAGACCCAATCGTGGGCTCGGCCTCCGGTCTAGGCTAACGTTCTGCCGATAGTAGTTGCTTTCACTGATCGGTCCTGCCACCGATGACTCAATATCGTCTACCATGGTTGATCACCACTGTCGCGGTATTTGCAGCCGTGACGTCGCAAGTCGTTCCTTACCTTAAACGAGCCGATCTAGTCGGATCTAGATTCCCAATGGCCGATGGCATTTGCTTTCGAGCTGAGACGATTGATCTGTCGCAAACGACGCAACTGAACTTGCGATACAGTTTGATTTCCGACGAAGGAGTTGAGCTGGAATTAGTTGTGGATGGCAAGCGGATGTGGAAAGCTTGTGCGGATCCGCTTGGAGTCGATCACTCTTGGTATGAGCACACGGTGAAGTGCGCACTTGTCGATGGCCAGGTCGTCTTACATAGCAACGGAACGGCCGGTGCCTTTTCCGAGTACCGGAGTTTGGCGACTGGAGCTCTAATTAAGCGCGAGACATTTGCGAAGCGTCCCGACCCTGTTGCTCTAAGCCAAGTTCCAAAGAAAGAAGAGATTCAGAGTCGAATCGACAGGTTTCGCGAGCAAACAAAGCGAGCAGAACCGTACAGTGCGCCGCAGGACGGCTTGCGCGGTTTTACGAATGTACAATCCACCACCCGTCCGCGGTGATTGTCGTCGTTATCGGAGCAAACAGATGAATGCAATGAAGCTCTTTCTCGTTTCGATCCTTCTGGTCCCGGCATTTGTCGGGCTCGCGGAAGAGAAGGTAACCTCATCGAACACAGCGCCACAGTTTTTAGTAGACGCACAGATTGTCGAAACTGGCCAGGGCCAGGTGTTGGTTGCGGCTCGTCCGTATTATGAAATGGTTGAGCAGGCATATCATGTAGAGTCATCCCTGCGTAGGCTTGGGGAATCCGCAGACGTTAGTGAGACTGCACGGCAACGTTCCGATGCTGTTCTGGGCATTGAGACCCAGATGCAGCAACTTGCCATCCTTCAATCAGCGATCGTGAAATTAGGCGTCCGGCAGTTGTCGCTTTCCAAGCTTGACGGCACTGAGGCATCGCTCGACGACCTTCATGAGGCGATTGCAAACCGCAAGGCTCTGTTGCTTCTACCTAACAACACAAGTCTACATCCTGGAATAGTTGCAGTGCTGCAGCCTGACACATTGGTTATCTCTAAAATCAGCCCCGATCGCGTCAATGTGGTGGCTCGTCCACTGTCCCGATAACCAACCGATGATACCGAGCTGGCGACGACGTTTTGGGCTGTGACTTGTCCTATGACGCCCGCCGGCATATCGGTGCCGTTACCCGACAGAAGTGCTCAAATGCGATTCAGCGTTCTATTCCTGGTCGCTTTGCTGGCCGCGTCGGCAATCCAAATGTTGCTCATTTGGACACATCCTGTTTGGGCGCTTTCACTCCCAACGCTGCTCATGCTGATTTTTACTCTCGGCAAACGACTAAGGCGGAATACCGCTCATGATGGACGATTGATCTGGATCGGAACGGCAGCTTCGTTCATATGGATGATGATATTTGGAGGAGCGACATTCGTTGTCGGCTACGCGTACAGGTCGGCGACCAACTCCTGGCCCGATCCCGATGAGGTTTACATTGACACCCCGACCTTCTTCGTGATTTTCACGGTGATGTATGGAGGTGGTGCTGCTATAGTGGGTTTTCTCGCTGGCTGCATCGCTGAGTTTGGCTCGTACCTTTATCACCCGCATTTCAAACTCCCAGAAGGCGGGTAACGATGGGCTGCATCGGATGCCGCGAGCAGTCTCTTTACCAAGCGGAGCGTCACCCGCGCGGCCCCGCTGAACCCTTTCGTTACCCGACCGAAATTCGTTTATGACCAATCCGTACGAATCGAGTCGTAGTGTGACAGCGTCTGCCCCGGACGCTTATCGAAACCGACGTACGACTTCGTATGTTTTGGCGGTGTTCGCGATCGTGATTGGTGCTATACACCTTCGGCCATTTCTCGTTTCGCCGATGGCAATGTGGGGGTGGCAAAACTGGTGGTTTGGCTTCGCACCTGCCGCGTATCTCGTCGTCGCTGCTGTGATCTCAGTTGTTGTTGAACATTGCGCTATTCGCGTCGGCCTGATCTCACTGCCATTGTTCTTGTTGCCACTATTGCTTGTGACCGGTCTCATCCTGTTTGTGACGTACCTTGACCTTCCGAACATCCTTGCCCGCAAATATGCGTTCTCGCAAGGCGCTCACACCCTGCTGATTCTTTCGCTTTGCCCGGTTGTTTGGTACTATTTGGCTGTTTCGTCTGCGCGGTCGATACGGTTGCTTCGAGTCGCGACCGGCGGGTAACCATGCGTTCGACGGGAGGCCTCGGATCGCCGGTTGATGAGGCCCAATCGTTGGCTCGGCCCCCCGTCAACGCCGCCGTTCGTTGGCCAAGACCAACGCGAGAATCTTGCTCGGTAGATGTTGCCTGTCGCTTGCTCGGTCCTCGATCGAAACTTCCAACAAGATTGCTGCCCGCACTTAACGCGATCATCAGCGTGTGATGTCACCGGTCGGGGGCTCGG
>CALELC010000676.1 GCA_937904535.1 uncultured Planctomycetaceae bacterium | reverse complement strand
CCCGCCAGTTGCATCAGCACGCAGCGCCTGGAGCCCGGGTGGCGATGCTGTTTCCGCCCGGCATCGAGTTCGTGGTGGGATTCTTCGCGTGTGCTCAGGTTGGCCTGGTCCCTACTCCCGCCTGTTTTCCAAAAGCGGGTCGGCCGGTTCCGCGACTAGAATCGGTGGTAGGTGATGCGCGGCCGCAGATCTTGCTCGCCGACCGGCAGACACTGCAGACCATCGCACCAGGGCGGATGAGCGTGTCGATCGCGGACCTGAAATGGATCGCGACCGATGACGTGCCAGCGGCCGTGGCACCGCCCGATGTCGCGGTGACCGGCGACATGCTTGGCTTGCTGCAGTACACAAGCGGTTCGACTAGTGAGCCGCGAGGCGTGATGGTCAGTCACCGTAATCTGCTGGCAAACTTAGAAGCGATCCGCCAAAGCTTCGGCATTGCCTTCCAGTCAGCTGATGAAGATGAGGTTGAGACCGGCGTTTTTTGGTTGCCTGCCTTTCACGACATGGGGCTGATTGGCGGAATTCTTGAGCCGCTTTACGTCGGTGGACATACCGTGCTCATGAGTCCGCAATCGTTCCTGGCCCAGCCGATTCGTTGGCTCAGCGCGATCAGTCAGTTCCGCGCGACCACCAGCGGCGCCCCCAATTTCGCGTACCAATTGTGCGTCGATCGCTGCTCGCCGGAAGCGGTGAAAAAGCTTGACCTTTCCCGCTGGAGACTGGCGTTTTGCGGCGCCGAGCCCATTCGAGCGGAAACTCTGAACGATTTTGCGAAACTGCTTGAGCCGTGCGGATTTTCGTCGAAAGCGTTTTATCCTTGTTATGGATTGGCTGAATCGACACTCCTGGCCGCAGGTCCAGATGGGCCGTCTGCTCCACAAATCTTGCAGGCCGAACGTGAAGCTCTGAGCCATGGAAGGTTAGTCACGCCGCCGCCTCACGAAGCCGCGGTCTGTCAGCGATTGGTGGCATGCGGTCAGCCAGTGCGCGGGACGACGCTCCGGATCGTGAACCCGAAAACCTATCAGTCCTGTGCGGACGCGGAAATCGGCGAGATCTGGCTCGCTGGCCCCTCGGTAGCACATGGCTATTTTGGTCGCCCCGAAGCGACAGAGCAGGTCTTTCAGGCTTTTACGGTCGACGGCCAAGGGCCATTCCTGCGGACGGGCGATTTGGGCGCAATCGTGGACGGCCAGTTGTACGTCACCGGGCGTCTGAAAGACGTGCTCATCCTGCGTGGACGCAATCTCTATCCTCAGGACATCGAGCAAACAACGACTGCAGCAATCGGTGAGGGAGCTGGCAAATGTGCTGCGTTTGGCATCGCCGGCCCCTTTGGCGAAGAACTCTCGATTGTTGCCGAGGTTCCGCGACATACCGATCAACAGCAATGGGCACAGATGGCTCGGCTGATCCGAGCTGCCGTCGCAGAACAGCACGAGGCAGATATTCGCCATCTGCGGCTGGTGCGGCATGCGACCGTGCCGCTAACCAGCAGCGGCAAGGTGCAGCGAGACGCATGTCGACGCGCCATGCAAGAAGGTAGGTTACGAGTTCGCTTCAGCTGGGACCGGGCGGCTCTGGCGGTCAATGGAGTCGTTTTGACCCCGCCTCAGCTTGCACCCGGCGCATCTCCAGGTGAGGTGGAGGCTGCCGGTGCGAAGATCCAGCAGTGGTTGCTGCAGTGGCTGATCGACCGTGCCGGAGTGTCAACGGCCGATGCGGTGGCCGACCGTCCATTTGCTGAGTTTGGTCTCGATTCACTCGCCTCGGTTGAGCTCAGCAGCGAACTCGCCGATTGGTTGCGTTTGGATCTTTCGCCGGTATTGGCATGGAATTACCCGACTGCTGAAAAGTTGTCGCTTTATTTGGCCGAACAGTTAGCTCCGACCAAAACTTCTGAGCCGGATGCGAAACTGAGCCTCCCTCCAGGAGCAGAAGATCTGCCCGTTGATCCGGCCGAATTGGAGGCCCTGCTCAGTGAGGTCGAACAACTTTCTGATAGCGAGATCAGTCACCTGTTCGACACCGGCTTCACGCAACCGCCCGGCAGCACGGTGTGATCGCTGGCTCCGAAGCGCACGCTCGGACACATCCTCTAAGGTTCACCCAGGTGTTGCGCCAACC
>CALELC010000675.1 GCA_937904535.1 uncultured Planctomycetaceae bacterium | reverse complement strand
GTTTGTAACTGCACCGTTCGCTCGTTCTGCGAAACGATCACGCCGTTGAGCACGCGGGCATCGGCCATCATCAACAAACTGACCCGGTAGTCCTTGCTGACGACCGCACTGGGATCGATCACGTTCTCAATCAAGTAGTCGAGGTTGTTGCGGTTCGAACCGGTCAAATCGGGACCGATTGTCTCGCCTTGGCCGTAAAGCTTGTGGCACTTGCCGCACAATTCCTGATAGGTCGCTCGGCCGGCTGATAAGTCGATCGACGCCGCATCACGGTCGCTGGTCAGCATCTGTTTGAGCGCTGCCATGCTCGCCTGGCGATCTGCCGGTGTTTGCCGCACCTCGCCCCACACCTGCCCCAGCCTGGCCGTCAGTCGTTCATCGCCGTGGGCGCGGATTGCCCGCGCATCGTACGCCGACACTTCTTGCCTCGGAATCTTTCCTGATTCGATGGCCGATAGCAGCACCTCCGCGAATGCTGGTCGCGACGTCAAGATGGCGATGACCGCCGGGCGGTTGGGACTGCGAAACCGCCGGTAGGAAGCGACCAGCAACTGGGCTGACGCTGGATCGTCGTCCAGTGCCAGTCCCTGGGCGGCGATCAGATTGATGCGCGGATCGCCGACCAAGCGGCTGCAGAGCTGCTTGAGGTCGCCAGGGCGCTGGTTCACGAGTGCCAGTAATGCGGATCGCCGGACACCGATCTCTTCCTGCTCATCGAGTACCAGTTGCCGCACCTGTTCGAGCTGAAGTCCGTCACCGAACACAACGGACAACTCACGCACCGCAGCGTTTAGTTCCTCATCTGCGGGATCACTGGCGATCGCGGCCAGCTTCTCCCAGCCCTGAGGCTGCGGGGCCTGCCTCCAGCCTCGCAATCCTTGGGCGACCCCTAGCACCACCGATCGCACTGCCTGCGGATCGCCACTCTCGGCCACCTGTTGGATCAGCGACTGCAGCGGACCGGCATCCTCCGCGATCCGCTCGCTGAGCCGCCGCACGATCAGCTGTCGCGTCAGCGGCCACTGGCATCGCATGCCGACTTCTGCCAACGCCAGCGGTTCGGCGTCGCCCAGCGGCATCAGCCCGTACCACAGCATCAGCGGCAAGTTGTGATCGTCGGCGTCCTCGTGATGCGCGGCGAGTGCAATCGCCAGTTCGGCTCGATCGGCCAGCGGCAACCGTTGGAGTGTCGAGGCGAGTGTCAATCGCACCAAGCCGGAAGCATCGTTGCGCGCTTGCTCGACCAGACGCTGTTTGACTTCGGCGTCGACCTCCGGCACCGTCCGCACGGGGCCGTAGCAGTCGTCCAGCGGCCAACGATCGCTCAGGCTGCGGATCGCCCAAACACGGACGCTTTCCTGCGGATGTTGCAGCTGCTGCAACGCAAAGGTCGGCGAAAGCTTGCCGATTGCGTGCAGTGTCAGCATCGCGTCCACCGCCGGCACACCGTCGCTGGTCTGCACGATCGACCGCAGCGCCTCCACCACGGCCTCCATCGGCTGTCCCGTGGTGGCACGGTTCTGCAGCTGCAGCCGCGCTTGACGGATATGCCAGGCGTTGGCGTGCTCGTGCAACGCCACGAGTTGCTCGTCGGACGCTTGCCGTAAGTCAAGCTTCGCGGGTGTCCCCGTTTCGGATTCGTTGGGTGTACCGGTTTGCGACGGTCCGCGGTAGCTGACTTTAAAGATTCGCCCGCTGGTGCGATGCACCCCGGTGGCCTCATGGCACTCGCCGGTGTCGCTCCAGTCAATGACATACACCGCGCCGTCCGGGCCAGTGCTCAGCTCCATTCCGCGGAAAAACGGATCGCCGCTGAGCAACAGGTCATCGCCGTGGCGAGCGACATAACCGCTGCCGCTCCGCTGGAGCTGTTCCTGGTTGACCCGGCGACCATGGATATTGAACGTCATCAGGCGGCCGCGATATTCCTGCGGCCACTGATCGCCCTGATAAATCATCGTGCCGCAGTGGGCGTGGCCGCCGCCGAGCGAGTTGGCGGCGCCGTCTCGCGACTCTTGCCAGCTCTTACCGGTGTCGAAATGCCAGTGGTCGGCGTGCATGTCGAGCATCTGATAGACCCGTGGATTGGGGTCAAGCGTAAAGGGACGCATGTAATGCGCGCCGGCGATCTGGTGCCACAGATGGCCATTGACGGTGTTGACGAAGAACAGTTCACCAACTTCGTTCCAGTCGTGGCCCCAGGGGTTGGTCGTGCCGGCACTGAGCACTTCGCAGTCGCCGTGACCCGGATGGAACCGCCAGATGCCGCCTTCCAATGCAAATCGCTCGTGATCGGGCGTGCCTGGGCGGCCGATTCGCCCTGGGCAGGAGCCGCCGCAGCGTCCATACAGCCAACCGTCGGGACCAAATCGCAGACCATTGGCAAAGTTGTGGTAGTTGTCGCGCGCGACATCGAACCCATCGAGCACCACTTGCGCAGGCCCATCGGGAAGGTCATCGCCGTCAGCATCGGGAATGAATAGCAACTGTGGCGGGCACACCAGCCAGAGGACGCCATGCCCGACTTCGACGCTGGTCAGCATCTGCACAGCGTCGGTGAATACGGTGCGCTGATCAGCCACTCCATCGCCGTCGTGGTCGGCGAAGATCAGCACCCGGTCGCGGAGCGAGAGATCAAACCGCTGCGAGCGCTCGGCATAGGTGTAGTTCTCTGCAATCCACAGTCGACCCCGTGCGTCCCATGTCATCGCGATTGGGTTTTGCACCTCCGGCTCACTGGCAAATACCGAGACCTCGAACCCCGCGGGGACCTGAAAAGAGGCCGCCGCTGCGGCCGCCGACATCAGCGTCGCCGACGCATCGGTTTCGCTGTTGTACGGCACCGGAAAATCATCGGCGCTAGCGGCTGCAACAAAAACCAATAACAACCAACCACTGACGAGCTGACGGGCATGAGCTGACATAACCGATCGCCGAAAGAAAGAAGCGGGAGGCAGGATGACAAGTGGCACGGGGGCGTCGCGGCACCCGTTCAGAGGCCGCCACGATCATCTTACCCGTTGCAACCGAGGCTCACAGCGCTGCGGCATCGGGCGGCGGCCGACGACGGCCGAACTTGCATTAGCCGCATTGGTTCGAGTGGTTGAGAGTTTCTGCTGAGGCCGCCGATACTTCTTTGCGTTGCTGCGGTTAATGCATGCAAGGCGATTCGCTGTGGTGCTTGTCGGCGCTGCAGCCACTCCCAGGATTTGCCTTAACTCAACCTCCCCTAGGAACGATCCCATGCGTTTAAGAACTCTTGTTTTGTCCGGGTTGACCGCTTGCTGTTTGACTGCTGCACCGCTGGCCTTTGCTCAGCCGCAAGAAGGCTCACGTCAGGAGCAGCGGCGCGAGGGGCGTGAAGAACGTCGCGAGGGACGTGCTGAAGGTCGGCAAGAACGTGCCGGAGGACGGTTTGAAGGTCGCGGTGAAGGTCGGCCCGGCGGCTTTGGTCAGCGCGGACCAGGAGGACCTCAGGGCGGGCCGCCAGCGTTCCGGCCCGGACAGATTTTGCCACCTCCGCTGGTCGAACGCCTGGCGCTCAGCCCGGAACAACTCGAACAGCTCGAAGAGTTGCAGCAGGAAGTCCGAACTCGCTTGGACAAGATTCTGACCGAAGAGCAACGCACCCAGCTGCGGGAATTTGCAACTCGCGGGCCGCAGGGGCCTGGTGAAGGCCGTGGTCCCGGCGGCTTCGGTGGCCGCGGCGGCGATCGCGGTCCGGCCGCCGAAGGTGGACGCCGCGGCGGCGACCGGGAAGGCCGTGGTGATGGCGAACGTCGCGGGCCGCGTGAACGCCGTGGCGAGCCCGATGCGTAGTCATTGAGGTTTACGGTGATTGCGGACTGGTAAAGGCCTTGGTTGACGTCCGAACGTTACCTTCGCGGCACAAACGGTATGGCCTGCCAATCCGCATCGGTGTGAATCGCTACTCCGTCTTCGCCCGACTGATCTCCAGCGTTTGGGTCGCAATCGCGGTGGGAGTCATGTGAGAGAACGTGCCAATCCGCAGCTGATTGCTCCAGTTGATCCGACGCTAGCGTCGCCATAGCCTGGGTGGTTGATCCGGTCAAAAGCACCACGAATCATCCATCCAGGCGGTTTCTTTATGCGATCGCGATTGCTCGTCCCGTTTTGGCTCCTGTGGCTGACGACCACAGCATTCACGGCTGCAGCCGAGCGGCCGGACATTCTCGTCAACGACTTCGAATCGGAGTCGTATGGTCCATGGCAGGCGACGGGCGATGCGTTTGGCGTGGGGCCCGCACGTGGCACATTACTGCGCCAGCGACCCGTCAGCGGTTTTGAAGGCGAACGGCTGGTCAATAGCTACAACGGTGGCGACGTGTCGACCGGCACGCTGCTCAGCCCTCCCATCCGGTTGCAGCGAAAGTATCTCCATTTTCTGATTGGCGGCGGTCATCAGCCCGAGCAGTGCGAACTGCAACTTCTGATTGACGATAACGTGGTCGCTCGGGCCACGGGTCACGATGACGAAGGGTTGTTGTGGTCGAGCTTTGATCTGACGGAGCATCAGAACCGGGAAGCCCGAGTTCGGATCATCGACTCAGCGACCGGTGGTTGGGGCCACATCAACGTCGATCAGATCGTTCTCAGCGATCGCCGTGTGGTCGTGCCGGCAAACTCGCGGACGATCGAGCTCACCGATCGCTATCTGCACCTGCCGGTCAGTGCTCAAGGCACGCCGGTGCGGATGCGGATCAGTGTCGACAATCAGGTGGTGCGGCAGTTCGACATCGTGCTCAGCGAGACTCCTGACTTTTGGGTGTTTAGTGACGTCTCTCGGTGGCAAGGCGCCACAGCGACCCTGACTCTGGCCGCGGGTGGCAACAGCGGCCTGCACCTGATCCGCAGCTCGGATGAGTTGCCGGGTGCGGATCAGCTTTATCGAGAAATGCACCGACCACAGTTCCATTTCACGTCGCGCCGCGGCTGGCTCAATGATCCCAACGGGTTGGTTTATCACAACGGCCAATGGCACCTGTTTTACCAACACAATCCCTATGGCTGGCCGTGGGGGAACATGCACTGGGGCCACGCGGTCAGCAGCGATCTGTTTCACTGGACGGAACGAGGCACCCGCTTTCATCCGTTTGGCGAAGATACTCGCGGCGGTGCGTTTTCTGGCAGCGCGGTGGTCGATCGCTACAACACCGGCGGCTGGAAGACGGGCGATGAAGATGTGATCGTGGCGGCGCTGACCGACACGCAGGCTGGAGAGGTGATTGCCTACAGCAATGATGGCGGCCGGACATTTGAAATGTTCTCCGGCAATCCGGTTGTCCAGCATGTCGGTCGCGATCCCCGACTGCTGTGGCACGAGCCAACACAGCGGTGGGTGATGGCCGTGTATCAGGAGGCCGACGAGCAACAGTGGATCGCCTTTTACAGTTCGCCGGACCTGAAAAGCTGGACGCTGGAGAGCCGCATTGCTGGCTTCTACGAGTGCCCGGATCTTTTTGAATTGCCGGTCGACGGGGATCCAGCTAATACGAAGTGGATCCTACACGCGGCTGATGCGCAGTACGTCATCGGCGACTTCGATGGCCAACGGTTTACGCCTGATCACGAAGGCAAACACCAAGTTTGGTATGGAAACTACTATGCCGCGCAGTCGTACTCTCATGCGCCCGACGGTCGGCGCGTGCAGATCGGCTGGGGGCGGGACATCACGTTTCCCGGAATGCCGTTTAACCAGCAGATGGCGGTACCGGTCGAGCTCACGCTGCGGTCGACGGCGGCCGGCCCACGCCTGTTTGTGGAGCCAGTGCGGGAACTTGCCGCGATCCGCCAGCAGTCGCACTCGTTCGGTGAACTAGCCTTAGCGCCCGGTGATGCTGATCCCTTGGCTCAGCTCGATGTCGAACTGGTGGAACTCGATGCGACGTTTAGGCCAGCGACCGAGGGGCGTGTGGTGTTCAACCTGCGCGGCGCCGTGGTGACGTATTTTGCCGACGAGCAAATGCTCGAGTGCGCGGGGCTGAGCGTACCGCTGACGCCGGTCGACGGGCAGGTGCGTCTGCAACTGCTAGTCGACCGCGGATCGATCGAGTGCTTCGGCAACAGCGGCCAGATCGCGATTTCACGCGGGATTCGCCCGGCGAGCGATTCTCGCCACGTGCACGTGCGCGCTGAAGGGGCACCGGTAAGCTTCAAGCAGCTCACCGTCCACGAGTTGGGCTCCACCTGGAAATAAGGCTTAGTCCGCAGGCTATTCGACCGCCTGTGGTGGCACCCCCGCATTGATCGGGGGCACGTCTTCGAGGCTCCGAGGGCGTGCGGCGAGTTCTGCCGCATAATCATCGAGCCGCTCAACAGTTTTCAGCTGCCCACGCCGATCGCCGGGGCTCGAGGCGGGCCATCCTCTGCTGGCATGTGACCCATCATGCGTGCATGCACATCAAACGTCGGACGATCCGAGGCAGCCCGTCTGTAAGTCTCAGTGCCTTTGCAAGCAATGGCTTGGCGGCAAACTCGGCTTGTCTCGGCAGATGCGTCGTTGGTAGGTAACCAATCGCTATCAATCCGACGCACACCGCTACAGGAGCCTAGGCATGTCGCAGAGGTTAGTCCCGCTCATTGCCAGCATTACGCTGGTCGCTGCTCTCATAGGGGGTGGCGATGCGTTTGGACAGCTCGGCGGTGGGGCTGGTGGCGGTGGCAATGACCCGCCGGGACCCCAGCAAAAGCCCGCTTTTCGCGACTACGTGCATGAACGCGGTGGAGTGAAACCGGTCCGCGAGACCGGTGAAGCAATCGTCGCGGATGTCACCATCAGCGGCAATTCGAGTATCTCGACCGACAAGGTTTTTCAGAAATTACAGACCCGCAAAGACCGCTTCTACGAGTTCGAGACGGTAATGGCGGACATCCGCCGTCTGAATGAAATGTTCGAAACCGTAACGTATGAATTGAAAGAGCGGCCCGACGGCATCGCCGTGCATTTCAAGGTTCGCGAACGACCGACGATTTCGAAGGTTTACTATCACGGCAACCGGGCGATCAACGACCGCGACTTGGCGGGGCGCTCGGGCGTCAACGCTGGCGATCCACTCAATGAGTTTTCGATCGAATCGGCACGCCGCCGACTGTTGGATTACTACCACGATGAAGGGTTCAACCAAGCAGTGGTAAGCACCGTGCGCGGCGTTGGCGATGACCCCAATGCGGTGCTGTTTCGGATCAACGAAGGGCACAAAGAGCGGATCAAGGCAATTCACATCCAAGGTAGCACCGTCGTTAGCGAAGCGCGGCTTTGCAAGGTGATCAACAGTCGCGGTCCGACCGCTGGTGTGCTGAGGTATCTCAACAATGCCGCCAACCTGACGAAGATCGATCAAGACGTCAAAGTGCTCGAAGCCTACTACCACAATCTGGGGTTTCTGACGGCAACCGTCGGACGCCGCATCAGCTACGACAAAACAGGTAAATGGATGACCGTGACCTTTGTGGTCAACGAAGGCGTTCGTTACCGCGTCAATGACATCAAGATTATTGGCAACCAATTCATTGAAACTCAGTCGCTGATGGACAATTTGACGCTCAAACAGGGCGACATGTTCAATGGCACGCTGATGCGAAAAGATGTCGCGGAAATCATGTACGGTTATGGATCATTTGGCTTTATCTATGCTGAAGTCCGACCGCAGACCGTGATGCGCGATGAAGATGATTTAGTGGATCTGGTTTACAACATCGTCGAGGGCGACCGTTGGAAGATCCGCAATATCAACATCAATATTGACGGCGACCCGCATTTGATGAAAGACACAACCTTGCTCAATCAAATCGACTTGGTAGAAGGTGAATACATCAATCGCCGCACGCTGGAATTGAATCGCCGCCGGATTGA